>CAZFEA010000041.1:0-13767 GCA_964518085.1 uncultured Dehalococcoidia bacterium | reverse complement strand
TTGAAAAAGGGGCAAATCCCCCTGTATCCCCCTTTTGCGAAAGGGGGAGGTAAACTGGGTCTCGCGGCGTCTCGCCCTTTGAAAAAGGGGCAAATCCCCCTGTATCCCCCTTTTGCGAAAGGGGGAGGTAAACTGGGTCTCGCGATGTCTCCCCCTTTGAAAAAGTCAATGCCAGTTGAATTGTACCGGGTGAGGAATTCTTTCCGTCCCCTTTGGTCTTAAGGGCCATTTTTCCAGCGGTATCGGGACAACGGTTATGTCCGGCCCCGTCTCCTTCTTCTTGATCAGGACCCGTTTGAGCCAGGACTGGTTATCGCGGAACGGGGCTTCCTCCCGGTAATGCCAGTTCCTGCTTTCCCGGCGAACGCCGGCGGCGCGGTAAATCAACTCCGCGTTGTCGATGATATTCCTTACTTCAACCGACTTGACCAGGTCGTGTATGTTGTTGACCGACATGTCCTGAAGCTCGCTCCTTGTTTCGGTAAGTCTGCCAAGCACCTGGTCTATTCGGGCCATGGTCTTGAAAAGACTGAACTGGGCCGGGATGGTTGTCCGCCGGATGGCAAGTACAATATCGTCCGGCGTCCGGGCGCCCTTGCTGTTGAGCGGTCTTTGCGCCATGTGCATGAGGAGATTGACTTGTTCGCGGTCCGGGTCCTGGTGCGCCGTTTTCCTGGCATGCCGGGCGGCCTGGTCCCCGGCTCGAAAGCCGCCGGTGTTGTTGAAGGCCATGTTAATGCCGCTCACCGAATATGTTCCCTGTATGGGGTTCCAGCAGGTCGCGCCGGCGCCGTAAAGGCCGGGCACGGTGCTTTCACACCTGGTATTAATGACAATGCCACCCTGCCCGCTGCCGCTGCTCATTTCCATGTAGGGTGAGTACTCCAGCGGCCTCGTTCTAATATCGATCCCGGCTTTGTCGAACGGCGCCATGGCCATAGGGAGTATCTTACGGATCCTGGCCACATCTTCGTCCCTGAACCCGGTCATATCCCAGAACAGCGGTCCCCGTCCCTCGAGGATCTCCTTGGCCGACGCCTGGGCGATATAGCTGAGTTTGGACTTGTCGCCAAGCACGGGGTCATATTTCCACATGAAGTTCTCGCCCCTGGCGTTGAGGAACCTTGCCCCCGCGCCCTGGAACGGGCTGTGGCCGAGACTATGGTACTTGTGCTCAAAATACATCAACCCGCCCGAAAAGCAAAACTCCATGTTGTTGAGCGTTGCCCCGGCGCGGAAGGCCATAGCGGTGCTGTCGCCGGTCAAATTGTTGGTAAACGGGCGTCCGATTCTCTGGCCCAGGGACCCGCCGGCAAAGACCACCGCTTTGGCTTGAAAGGCCACGAACTGCCCGCTCCGGGCATCGAAGCCCAAAGCTCCCGTGACGCCACCCGTGGTCGGCAGTTGTCCGTCGGACGTTAGCAGGTCGGTTATGAATAGCCGGTCCATCACATTCACGCCCGTTTCCAGCGCCTTCTTTCTCATCAGGGCCATCAGGCCGTGCCCGTTGAACAGGGCGGCCCGGGTATTCTTATGTCCCCGGCCGGAAATAACCTCCGGCTGTCCCCTGGCATCCAGCACAAAAGGGGCGCCCCAGTCCAGCAATTCCTGGACGCGGGTGTTGTGCTCTTCCACCAGTATCTCCACCCAGTCCTGGTCGGCAAAGTATTCCCCCATGTCCACCAGTTCATCGCGCCAGACATAACCTTTGCCCGGCTCGACCGGGGCCAGCATCATGTTGGTGAAGGAGCTGGAACCGCTCTTGGAAACATAGCCCTTGTCCACCAGGGTGACGCTGTCACAAATCTCCCTGGCCCGTATGGCGGCGCGGCACCCGGCCAGTCCCCCGCCGACGACCAGGACATCGGTTTTAACAACCGGGATAGATTGTTCGGAAGACACCGGTATCACGGGCGTCCTCGCCTGTGAGACATCATTTTCGCAAGACAACGGTATTTGCCGGCAGGCATGGGCGATCCGCTGGTCATTTTATCAGGTGTCCAAAAATTTCCCGGGCGATTTCGCGGGATTTGGGGCTGAATAAGACCAGCTCTTCGTTGTTCAGATAAACCTTTTCGCCGGGAAGGGCGACGTTCATCGGATTGACCCCGGTGGTGGGCACGTCCAGCCTGCTGGCCGGAGCTCCCCAGGCCCTGCTGAGAACGGCGCCGCCTTCGGCGGTCAGCAACCAGTTCACCATAACTATCGCGGCGTTGGGGTGAGGGGACTTCGCCGGCAAAGCGAAGTTGCTCGACGACGGATTCAAAAAGGTCAACTCCTTTTCCCGTATGGCCTTTACCGGCGCCCCGGCCCGGACAAACTCTTCAGACGTTTGCATGTTGGGTCCGATATGTATGGCGTATTTGCCGCGGGCTACCCATTCCACCGGCAGACGCTTGTCCCTCAGAATGAGCGGCTCCTGTTGCGCCAGCCGGGTGAGGTATTTTCTGCCTTCGTCCTGCCCGTAAAGCTCGGTAAGGAAGACGCTCATCCAGGTCGATGCGCTGCCCGCTATGGTGGGATCGAACATTACTATTTTCTCTTTCCATTTGGGATTCAGGTAGTCCTGGAAGGAGGTGATTTCACCTTCTTTTACCAGGTCGGTATTCACGATGGCGAAGAAGATGCGTCCCAGGGTTGATTGCACTATCAACTGGTCTTTGTCGAGGAAAGGAATCCGCCCCTCAGGCCAGACCTTCGGGTCGGTTACTTCCGGCAGGAGCAGATTCGGAGATACCTGGGCCAGAGGGACATTGGGTTTAATGGTGCTCAGAAATGTCGGGCTTCCATTGAAAAGGATGTCCGCCAGGTATATACCGTTCCTGGATTCCTGGACGTACCTTGCGGCCACTTCCGGACCGCTTCCAACAATTGTGTCCACCTCTATCCCGAATCGTTCTTTGAACTTGTTCATCCCGGCTTTTGCTTCCGAGCCAAGCTCGCCGTAGATGGTTACCTTGCCCTCTTTCCTGGCGGCGGCGACGGTTTGCTGCCACCTGTCCTGAGAGCCGGCGCCTGGCTGCCGGGCTTTTTCTGCCGTCGCTGCCCGTTCCGTGGTTGGCGCCGGCACCGCGCTTCCGGCACAGCCCACGGCGACTAAGACCGCAACAATAGTTGCCAGCAATAGACGTCCAACGCCATGTTTTGTCATCTTTGTCCTCCTGAGGTGGCCGCGAGCATGGTGGCGCGGCTCGCGCTCAAATTGACCGAAATGGAATTAGCTAACTATGAGCCGCGCCACCATCCTCGCGGCTACGGATAAGATGGCCCCATTTCTTCTCGGCGGCCTCTCGTAGCTGGTTGCTGGCGCGGTTTACCTTTGCAAAGTCTTTGCGCCAGTGGTACGGACGGCAGGCTACTACCACCGCCCGCGAGTTGGTCAGGTCGCCCCGGGCCCTGCGTTCCGGCGAGATGGTCGGGTCCAGCGGGCTGCTCCAGCAATTGGTTATGACATCCACGGAGGTAGCCGGGTCGCACCGGGTGGCTACTGCCCAGATAACATCATCGTCATTGCTGGGGTCGATATCGTCATCTACTACGATGTTGAACCGCCCGTTGTAGGCGCCTTCGGCGCCGGACATGGTTGCCATCCCCACCTGCTTGGCATGGCCGGCATATTTTTGCTCAATGGATACAACGCTTATGTACCTGGAACCGCCGGCTCTCATGAACCACACCCCTTTGATCCCGGGAAGCCCCAGCCGTTCCAGCTCGCTCCACAGGTTGCTGGCTCTCATTATATACCCGGCGATGGGGTTTGCGGGGGGTTTCAGGGGCGGGGCGCCATTGATGAGCGGCCGGTTGCGGTACATCACCCTTTTTACCTTGATCACCGCCTCGGGGCGGACCCCCGAACCGTAGTACCCTGTAGTCTCGCCAAACGGTCCCTCTTCTTTCGACTCCACCTGGGGCGGTGGGCATTCCCCTTCAACGGCGATCTCGGCATGGGCCGGAATGGGCAACCCGGTGTACTTGCCGGTTATCAATTGCAGGGGCTCGCCCAGCAGTCCGCCGGCGATGTCGTATTCCGAGGTCCCCCAGGGAAGGGCCAGGAACGCCGGCATCCAGACCAGCGGATGGGCCGCGATGACCACCGCCACCGGACACGGTCTTCCCTCTTTCCAGTAGGTCTCCCGGATTATGCGGCCCTGCTTCCCGGGATCGATGTACAGCCCCAGGGTATGGCGATCATGAAGCTGGACGCGGTAGGTGCCCACATTCACCCAGCCCTCTTTGGGGTGTCTCATGATTACCATGTCTCCCGTCCCCAGGTAGCGTCCGCCGTCGTCCTCGTGCCACTTCGGGGCAGGGAACTTGAAAAGGTCGATCTTCTCACCCTCGTCAACGTTGTCCAGCACCGGGCCCTCGGAAACGAAGACGGGTTTCACCGGCCTGACCTGCCTGAATTTGTCCTTTATTTGCCTTACCAGCTCCACCCGGGCGATGTCTTCCGGAAAGCCGAGGGCCACCGCCAGCCGCCGCGGCGTGGCGATAAGGTTGCTGATCACGCCAAAGCCGCCCGGGTAGCCCTTGACGGGGTCGAAAAGGAGCGCCGGCCCGTCTTTGTCTCCCGATAGCTCGGTAAGCGTGCCGATCTCGAGGTCCCAGTCGGCCCCTTCTATTCTGGCTATTTCTCCCAGGCTATCCAGTTTTTCGACAAACGGTCTCAGGTCCAATCAAATCCCCCTTAATCCCCCTTTTGAAAAAGGGGGAGATTTCAATGGATTCTACAGGAGTCCTTTTTGCCGCGACCTGGTAACTATTTCCGGTTCGCGCCACCATTTTTGGACGCCCAGTTGCTCGGCCACGGTATTGGCCGCCAGGTAGCCCGGGCCAAAGGTGACCATCCCGCCGGAGTGACAGCTCGCGCCGCACAGGTACAGGTTCTTGACGGGCGTCAGATTTTGCGAGCATTCTTCATGGGGTCTCAGGTAACCCATCTGCAACGGATGGTACTGGCCCTGCTTGATGGAGCCCTGCACCATGTCGGTAAACTTGTTTTCGATGTCCAGGGGGGAAGACGTGTTAGACCACATCACAGCGTCCCTGGTCATATTGGGAGCATACCTCTGGAGTATGGACAGGCATTTGTCGGCCCGGTCGTTTTTCAACGCGATGCTGTACCATTTCTCGGCGTTTCCCTTGATCTTATAGGGCGCCATCTGGGATAAAAGGCCGGTATGCTTGCCCGGCGGCGCCTGGCTGGGGTCGTGTACGCTGGGGAAGCAGGCGTTGAACCCGGCGTTATCGCGCAACTCGCCTTTCTCCATGGCCTGCCAGTCGGCGATCAAGTCCGCCGCGGTCTCGTAACCGATAATATAGACATAGGCCCGGTTTATCCCGGGGTCGGAGGCGGCAGCGGTGAAATTGGGGGCCTCCCACAACGCCAGGTGGCTGGTGAACAGGCTCCATTTCTCCCACTTCCAGTCATTTATCCTCTCTACGAAATCCTTTTCCAGGTTCTGCTCGCCCACCAGCTTGATGAAAGTCTGGTTTGGGTCGATGCTGCTGATTACCGCCTTGCCGGCCTCGATGATGGCGCCGTTTTCCATCTCCACGCCGCGGGCCGCGCCGTTTTGCACCAGGATGCGTTTGATTCTCTGACTGCCCCAGATCATGCCGCCGTTTTCCATGACCACCTTGTGCAAAGCCTGACTGAGCATATGCGAGCCGCCGATGCACAGCCGGTAGTTGGTGGCCCGGTTGATGTTCAGCAAGGCCAGGTAACCTACCCCGGCAGCGTCGTAGTCGAGCCCCCAGTGACAGGCTACGTATAGCATCATCGCCCGGACATGCTCGTTCTCGAAAATGCCCTCAATGATTTCCAGTGGCGTTTTTTCGGAAAAGGACATGATCTCGCGGCCCATTTCGGTGGCTTCGAGTTTGGCCGCTTGCTCGATGGCCGAAGCGGGCGAGACATAGGTGGCCGGCGCCAGGAAATCCTCGACGTACCGGCCCAATCTATGGTATAGCTCGCGGTAGGCGGCGGCGTCTCTGGCCGAGAACCCGGCGATTGACTGGCACGACTTTTCGACGTCGGTATACAGGCACAGGGCCTTGCCACTGCGAAGGGGCATAGCGAACTGGAGCTCGGGATAGACATAGCGGCAATGGTACCTGTCCTCTATTCCCAGGTCCTGGTACGGCGGCGCGTAATCCACCATCATGTGGTAGATGGAATGGGTATTGTGCAGGAAGCCCGGCACGGTCACCTCCTCGGTGGCCAGTCCGCCCCCGGCTTCAGTTTTTCGTTCCAGGATGAGGACCTTGAGTCCGGCTTTGCTCAAATAGGCGCCGGTAACCAGTCCGTTGGGGCCGGCGCCGATGATGATGACATCGTATTTAGCCATTCTACTCCTTGATCAATAGCTAGCCCGGACAAGCCGGAACCAAAATCCGAAGCACTAAATCCGAAATCCTAAACAATATCAAAATACCAACGTTCAAATATCAAGACGGTTCCACCCTGGTTCATACCCCCTCAGAATCTTTGGTTGCGCCCGGCTGCGGATTTGGGATTTTGGTGTTCGAATTTGTTTAGTATTTAGAACTTCGGATTTAGGATTTTTTCTTTCCATTTTGCCCACAATCCTGTTGTGTAGGGACTATATTAGCCGCCCCTTTTCCGCCCAGGGTTGTTTCAATCCGTAATCGCCGGAAATGATCTTGTAGCAGGTGTAGCCCTGGGAACTATCTCCCCCGCCCAGGGGTCCCCAGGCGGAGCCGGTGGCATAGAGACCCTGCACCGGCGTCCGGTGCCGGGCCAGCTCCGGAATGGGCAGGAAGGGGTACTGCTGTCCCGGGACGCGCTCGATAATATTGAAGTTGCCTCCGGGCGACATGTTCTTGTTTCGTTTGGCGACATCGTAAGGCGTGTTCGGGTCATAGCCGATGACATTGTCCCAGCCCATGTTAGGGGCATATTCCTGCCATACTCGCATTGATTTTTCGGCATGGTCTTTTTTGAACTGCATCCACTCCCGCTCGGAGAGCGCCCAGGCGGGTATGGTATGTTCCTCGCTGCAGATGACGTGTTTGCCCTGCGGCGCACGGGTGGGGTCAGGCAGGGAGTGCATGCCCCAGGCCACCATGCCGTCGCCCGGCGGCTCTTTGCCCAGCATCCGCCAGTAGACTTCTTTCAGCATGTACTCCGCGTCATTGCTGCCCATGATCACCCAGTGGGCGAGATTTATGTCCGGGTTGAAGGCGGCGGCCCTGTATTTCGGCAACTCGTGCACCGCCCAGGTGTACCAGGTGATGCAGGTGAGGCCGCGGACCAGGTTCTCGATCTTCTTCAGGACCCGCGGGCTGAGATAGTCCGGGCCTATCAGTTGAAAGCAGAGTTGATAGGGGTCTACACCGCTGACCACCAGCTTTCTGGCGGCCACTTCCGTGCCGTCGGCCAGCTTTATGCCCGTCGCCCTGCCATTTTCAATGAGAATCTTCTCCACCTCGTTCTTGGTGAAGAACTTGCCGCCGTTTTCCAGGAGAATCCTCTGGTAGGCGTGAATCACGCTGTGGCTGCCGCCTACAGCGCAGCACATCTCGCGACCGCCGATGCCCAGGAACAATTGCGAGATGGCGTCCATGGACTCCGGGGACTCGCCCCGGGCCTTGGCCATTCTCATCATCATGTATACTATTGCTTTGCTTTCCCACAGCTCACAAAGGGCCTGGTAGCCCGAGAGGGTGAACCAGCGGTGATCGATCAGGCAATTGGGGTCTTTCAGGTAATCTTCGGTCCATTTCTGGATGGGGGTCTTTTCCCCCGGGGGCGGGGCCGGGTTGAAATACTCCTGCAAGAAGGCGTCACGCATGCCTCTTTCCTTGGCCAGCCGCACCAGGGTAATGTAGGTCTGGGCATCTTTCTCCCCGGAAAACCGCGCCAGCTCGCTTGCCGTCTTGCTGCCATCCGCGTCTATGTGATTGTTATATATCGGCCAGCAGGCATGGTCTTCCTTGCGGATGATGGCCCGGCCGCATTTGTAGCGGGCAAACCGGCCCCCCTTCTCTTCGAAGTCGGGAAAATCTTCTCTGACGGGTTGGAAGTACCACAGGGAAAGGGTGCTGGCGTGGGTATCCCCGATAAACCCCGGGGCCGGCGCCTCGTGGGAGCTCAGGCCGCCGCCCAGTTCGTGTCTCTTCTCGAAGACCCCTACACTCATGCCCCCATACCTGGCAAGGTAAATTGCGGTAACCAGGCTCTTGGTCCCTCCGCCGACAATTACCGCGTCGAAAGTGGCATCAGCCATTATTTGACCTCCTGCTTTTGCTGCGAAAATACCGGTATCATCCACCTCTGGCGGAGACCTGCCTGTGAGACAACGTTTTCATTGCATAATTTGTGCCACACGTTGGCCCGGTTCCCTGGCAAATCCCGCCGATTTTCAAAGTCGCTGAAATATTACCAAACTCTCGCCAGCATGCAATGCCCGAAGATAATCTGTATTGCGTTGTGGTGTAACCGGAAGTGCCCAGTCTCAGAACATGCCTCACCGGCGGGACGCCCGTGGTACCGGTTCTTCAGCGCGCTTGCCTGACGACATCAGTCCAGCTCCTGGCCGGGCTGCCCATAACGGCTGATTCGCCCGGCGTCCTGTCGTGGAGGGCGTTATGGGGTCTGAAGAAGTTAAAATCCACCCGGAAACCGTTGAAAATCAGCTCGACAACACGGCGGCTCCGGCATCCCTTGAACAGTTTGATGCGTTGATTGAGAGTGCCGTGATAGCGTTCCAGGGGGTTCAAAGTGGCGTCATCCTCGAACATGGCCCAGGTTATGTGTTTGGCGGCCGGGCCGAAGACCCGGTTTATGCTTTCGGGATAGGCATTGGCGCCATCTTCAAAGGCGAAGCGGCTGTGATACAGTATCCGCTGCGGCTCTTTGCCCGCCCTCATCCGGGCCGCGTTCATCACCGTAACCACATCGCGGCTGGTCCGGTTCCGGGAACCATGGGTGGCCAGGATGAACCTGGTTTCATCATCTATGATGTCCCAGAACCAGAGATTGCGCCCCCTGAGCTTGACCACGGTTTCATCCACTACCCAGGTATCCGAAGTGGCCGGCTTGCAGGAGTCGAACATGATTACCGCCTGTTCGGTATATTTGATGACCCAGCGATAGATGGTGGAGGGGTTAGTCCGGCTATTACATGTCCGTCGCAACTGGCTGGCTATTTCGGCCAGGGAGAGACCGGAATAAAACATTCCAAGGGCCTCACCGATCTGCCGGCTCCCGGTGCGCATGCCGGGCGGCGCATCCGTGGCCCTGAACTTGTGCCGGCAGACGCTGCAAACGTAGTTCTGTACTCCGCCCCTTGTTCCATACTTCATTATCTCGGTCGAGTTGCACCGCTTGCATATCAGGGCCGGTGGCCCGGCAAAACGTGGCATGGATTCAGTGGCGGCATTGTGGACCACCAGCGCCGTTGCTAACGGGCGATTCTTGCCGGGACAATAGCCCGTGACACTTTCCTTGTAGACATCCATCTCATTCTCCGTTCTTCAAGCGAACGCGCCAGACACTATAGCCTTTTTTTCGCGCCCCGGCAAATCGAGTCGTTCCACACGAGTGAAACATGACATTGATGGGACAATTGCTAATTTTGCGGCCCATTATCCCATTGCGGGTTATGTGCTAGAATGGGTAGCACTGGAGGCAGTAACAACATGGGCAAGATCCGAATAATTGAAGATGAATTCATTGAAGTTGACACCAGAACGGTGGACGACCGAAGCCGGCTGACGCTGGGCAACCTGATCGGCAAAATTAAGAGGGTGCAGGTAAGCATCAATTCCAAAGGCGAAATCCTGCTGCGGCCCCTGGTGGAAATTCCGGCGGCAGAGCACTGGCTGTTTCAGAACCGCGAGGCGCTGGAAAGCGTGCGGCGGGGCTTGAAGGATGCCGCGGAGGGCAGGACCTCGAGGCTGCGTCCCGAGGATCTCTAGGAACGGTCTTTGTTCGAAGTCTTCTGGACAGATGCCGCCAGGGACCAATATGAGGGGCTAAAGGCCGACCAGTCCCTGGCCAAAAGGCTGAAAGCGGTCAAGAAGTGCATTGAGTTCCTTGCCTCCAACCCTCGCCACCCCGGCTTGCAGACCCACCAGTTCAGTAGCTTGTCCGGGCCAAAAGGCGAGAAAGTATTCGAGGCGTATGCTGAGCAGAGCACGGCGGCGGCCTACCGGGTATTCTGGTACTACGGCCCGGAGAAGGACGAGATTACTATTCTCGCTATCACGCCTCACCCCTAGCGTTTCTGGTACACCGCACCCTAAACATCCGCGACCTGCCCCTGCGTGTTGGCACGTGCAATGTGCGGCTACAGGCGGGCACGTGCAACGTGCGGCTACGGCCCAGCCCCGGGCGAGGAGACCTCGCCGCTACAGCCGCGGCCCCGGCACGTGCAACCTGCGGCTACGAGGCGGCCGCGTGCGGTTACCGTATCTTGAGGATCTCCCGGGAGACGGGGTAGAACTTGGGCTCGTTGACGATGAAGTCTTCGTCCAGCCACAGGACCTCTACCCCTTCGGGCGCCTTGGTGCCGGGCAGGGCGAATTTGTCGGAAACGTCCAGCCTGCGCGGCGGCTCGGACGCGGCCTCGCTCAGGGCAAGCTGGCCCTGCTTGCTGAGCAGGTGGTTGAGCATCATGGTGGCGGCATTGGGGTGCGCCGGGGTTCGGGGAACGGCCATGGCGAAGGACCCGGTTATCACCATGCCCGCTTCTTTGGTCCTGGCCCAGGCGATGGGGGCGCCGGCCTTGGACAGGTCGGCTACCACCTGCGGCAACGGGCCGATGGCGAGAGCATATTTGCCCCTGGCGGTGGTCTCGACATGCAGCCGGGTATCGCGGGTGATGGCCAGTTCCTGGGTCTCCAGTTGCCGCAGGTACTTCTCACCCTGCTCGCGGCCCATGAGCCTGAGCATGATGTAGGCCACCCAGGTGCCGCCGGCGCCCGGAGTGGTGGGATCGATCATGGTGATCTTGCCCTTCCATTTGGGGTCCAGCAGGTCCTGGTAGCTGATCTGCGGGTCTTTGACCAGTTCAGTATTGACCAGGAAGTACGACCGGTAAGCGGAAACGAGCGCTGAGGTGGTGCCATCAGCATCGAGGAAGGGCAATTTGCCCTGGGGCCAGGCTTTCATGTCCAGCACTTCAGGAAGGATCAGGTGCGGCTGGATCGGCGCCAGTACCTCCCTGGATTTGAGTAACGTTATGGTGGTGGTCTGCCCGGTGATAAAGATGTCCGGCAGGTTGTGACCGGCGGCTTTTTCCTGGAGGTATTTCTGGGCTACTTCGGGCGGGCGCCCGGTGACATATTCGATCTGGATGCCGTATTTGGCCTGGAAGTCCTGGCCAAGCCGGTCCTTAAGAATCTGGCCTATCTCGCCGTACATCACCAGCTTGCCTTCTTTTTTGGCCGCCGCTACCACTTCGTCCCATTTTTGTTCCCAGGCCGGTCGGGCAGCCGGGGAAGGTTTGCCGGGGGGTGGAGTGGCGGTGGGGGCCCCAGGCGGCTGGCAGGCAGCCACCACCAGGCCGAGCAAAAGAGTGAGGACAAACGGAATGCTAAACTTTTTCATGTCACTCCTTTTTCATTCGCAGCTTGTCTATTATAGCGGCTTCTAGCGCCTTTTTGTCAACCTTCTGCCCGGCGGCCACCATGGGCAGCTTATCGATGAGCTCCAACCGTTCGGGAAACTTGAAGGTAGCCATATTCTTTTCTTTGAGAAAGGCGATCATCTCCTCGAAAGTAATTTCCTGACCGGTCCGGGGGGCGACGTAGGCGCAGGCCTTTTCCCCCAGCACCGGGTCGGGCATCTTCACCACGGCCACTTCGGAGACGGCGGGATGGGTAGCCAGGAGTTGTTCGATTTCCGATGGGTAGATGTTCTGGCCGCCGCGGATAATGATGTCTTTCTTGCGGCCGACGATGAGCAGGTTTCCATTCTGGTCGAAGCGTCCCAGGTCCCCCATGTGGAACCAGCCATTGGGCCAGGCGGCGCGGGTAGCCTCCGGGTCCAGGTAATAGCCCCCAACCCCGCCGGGACCCCGTACCACGATTTCCCCTACCTGGCCCGGCGGCACTTCGATGCCGTTATCATCCTCCAGTCTTATTTCGGCGCCGGCGTATGGCGGGCCAACGGTGCCCAGTCGTTCTTCCAGGGGCTGGTCGATGTGGTGCTCGGTGCCGATGGAAGCGTCAATTGAGCCATAGGCCTGGGTGACCCTGCCGATTCTGGACTCCACCTCCAGGCCAAGTTCATAGGGAAGGGCGGCGCCCATGCACCAGATGCAGCGGACGGAACCGAGGTCGTATTTGGAAAAATTGGGATGCCTCAGCATCAGGGCCAGTTGCGCCGGGACGGCGGAAAAAAAGGTCACTTTCTCTCGCTGGATTAGTTCCAGGGCCTTTTCCGGCTCGAACCGTTCCAGCAAGACCACCCTGGCGCCGGTCAACGAAGCGCCGAAATAGTTGGGGCCGTTCGGGCCTCCCTGGGCCGGCCCTATGCAGCCATAGATATCGTCGCCGGTCAGCTTGAGGTCCTGGGCGCGGAACCGCTCGCGGCACATGGTGGAGCAGATGGGGTACTCGACAAACTTGGGGAAACCGGTGGTGCCGCTGGTGGACAGGACCAGGGAAAACTCGGCAAAGGTGCAACGCGTGGTCTTCAAATAATCGGCGGGGTATTTGGCTTCCAGCGGCTCGCCGGCCATGGCTTCCAACGATATCGCGCCCCCGGGCACATCGTCGCCGGTTACCAGGATATGTTTGAGAAAGGGCCGGTCCCGCTTCATCTCGCGGGCCATCTCGAAGTGATTGAAACCGCGGAAGATATGCGGTATCACCATGGCTACCGGTTTCACCCGGTCGATGATTTCGGCGGTCTCTTTCTGGCGGTAGGTGTGCAATATGGGCAGGCAGAGGACGCCTATCTTTTCACAGGCAATGCGCAGCATGACCGCCTCGGCTGAGTTTGGTAGCTGGATGAGTACCAGGTCATCCCGTGTTATGCCCAGCTCCAGGAAGCCCAGGGCGACCCTGTCCGACCACAAATTAGCCCCGGCCCAGCTAAGACGGCGGCGGGAGTCCGCCAGCGCCTCTTTAGCCGGGAATTCCCGGGCGTTGCGGTCCCACAGGTCGGCAAAGGTGGTGGTCAGCCAGTAGCCCTGTTCCAGGTACTGCGCTACCAGTTCAGTCGTATAACGTGCTACTCTAGCCAAAGGTCGACAAACCGCTAATGAACGCTAATGAACGCGAATGAACACGAGTAGCTCTCAACAGTGGATAAGCAAAAGCAAAAAGACGGGAAGTGGCTTTCATTGGATTTTCATTCGTGTTTATTCGTGGCTAATTAACGGTATTCAATCACCGGCAATGCAAGAGCGAGCCATCGGCTCGCGGCTACGGGTTTAGAGATTCGGATTTGGTATTTGTTGTTACCCGCCGCGGCGGGCCCAGAGCCTGGCGAAATCGGCCTGCATGTTCCAGACCCGGGTGAGGTCTTCCTGGGAGAACCATTTTGAAAGCTCGACCTTGTCCACCGGGTACTTGGCGCGCTGGAAATCGGCCTCGGAGCCAAAGGGCACGGTGGCGTCGATCCCCAGTCCGCCCATGTAGCTGCTGCCGGCAACTTCCTTCCCCGTCAGTCCCACCCTTTCGATGGGTAGCATCGGTGACCCCCTGCCCCCGACACTACCCCTCAAGATGCCCTTCTCGGGATTGACGCGGGTGGTGATGGCCCACAGCAGGTCATCGGCGCTGTAGATG
>CAZFEA010000040.1:8494-13849 GCA_964518085.1 uncultured Dehalococcoidia bacterium | reverse complement strand
ATCAATCCGACGGGCTTCAAACATCATTACGCTGATTTATGCAATTAAGGACTAGAGGGCTTCAATGAAAACTGTTATTGCTTATGTTGAATGGGATGCTGAGACCGGATTATATGTGGGGATGGTGCCTGGTATCTCTGGGGCGCATACCCAGGGCGCCAGTTTGGATGAACTCCGGGATAACCTGAAGGAAGTATTGGAACTGTGCCTGGAAGAGTCGCCTGAATTAGCCGAAGATCTGCCGCAGTTTGTCGGATTGCAGCAAATCGAGCTGGCTGCGTGACCCGGCTACCGATCGTCGATTTCAAAACGCTTGAAGCCGTGCTCTTGAAGCTGGGCTTCCAGCGAGTGCGCCAAAAGGGAAGCCACGTATTCTACCGTCATCCCGAGGGTAGGACTACGACCGTCCCCAACCACCCGGGCAGGGATCTCGCCCGGCCACTGGTGCACGAAATACACCGGGAAATCAAGGTTTCTCCTGAAGAATTTGTGAAACAGTTGGGCAAATAGACTATTCCAGGACTGCTGGTTGCGCTGAAGAGTGTGAATCCTGGCTACAAGTTCTGCTAACGGCATGCCGCGTGCCTTTGGAGACAGGGCAGAACAGGAGCGGGCGAGCCGCCCCACCCAACCTCCGCCGCCGACCCCTTGGCATCGCCCCTACGTTGGCGCACCCTACGCTTTCCTTCGCTGCCTGGCCAGCTTTTCCCCGGTAAGATAGTAGTCGCCCTGCAGGGCCAGGTTGGCCTCTTCTTCCTGCTCCTGGCTCCACCGGCCGAAGGACACGCCATACCAGGGCATACGTGGCCTGAGTTTGGGCAGCCCTTCTTCCTGCCAGATTTTGAGGGCGTTTTCCATGATGTCTTTCCTGGGCAGAGAAGTTGGCGGATATGGCCACTTGCGGGTGGCGTCGATGAGGATGGCAGAGTTGCCCCGAACACCCGGATAACGACGCTCGGGGTCGCCCGGGGGCGCCGTCGACGGGTCGAGGCCGCCCACCTTGCCCTGGATGATCTGGATATCCCGGTGGGGTTGCACCCGGTAGCTGAGGGCCCAGATGACCGATTCCGGGTCCGAGGGGTCGATATCCTCATCGACTACAATGATCCATTTCCCTCCGGTAGGCACCGGCGCCGAGGCGCCGGGCGGGGCCTGCCATGCCTGGGACGGATGTGTCTTGCGCATGCGGATGACGATCCATTGCCCGGCGCTGCCGCTCATCTCATGTATGCCAACGTCAATGATGCCCGGTATGTTGCAGTCATGCCTCAGGAACTTGTAGATGACGCCTTCCATGGCCAGGTTCTGCAGTTTGGCGCTCTCGCTGGGGGGAAACTGGCTGATAAAGGCGTTCAATATCGGTCGCTTCCTGTGCATGATACAGGTGACTTCCAGGAACGGGTTGAACTGCTCCATGCCCTGGTACCCGGTATACTCGCCGAAAGGTCCTTCGCGCTCGAGGCTGTCGGTGGGGACCATTCCTTCGATGACGATCTCGGCTGAGGCGGGGACTTCGATGTCAACCGTCTGGCACCTGACCAGTTCCAACGGGGCGCCGGCGATGCCTCCGGCAACCGCGTACTCGTCGAGGCCGTAAGGCAGGCGCGCCGTGGCCACCAGGCCGAAGCCGGGTGACGCGCCCAGGACCACCGCCGCCGGCATCGGCTGGCCCAGCTTCTGGTACTTCTCCCAGTGCGTCCGGAAATGCTTGGTAGCCAGGGCGCAGATGCCCAGGCGGGACTGGCTCTTGACCATGGAACGGTAATTGCCGGTGTTGCGGACGCCGGACTCGGGGTCTTTGCTGACGAAGTTGCCAGCGGTCAGATACGGGGCATTATCGAAACCCGGTGTCGAAATGGGTACAGGGAATTCCCCGAGGCCGCCATGCTCCAGGAGACTGTCTCCCTTGTGGATTTCCTCGTAGACCGGTCCCGTTTCCACCATGACCGGCGGGACGGGGTGCATCTCCGCCCGCGCCCAGGTCTCCATTATCTCTCCCGGTTGGCAGCCCATGCTTATGGCGTAGATTTCCCGCGATGCGGCGTGCAATGCCACCACCACCGGGATATCGTATTTGCGGCCTTTGGCATCGGTAACATTTTCGAAGAGGAAGGCTTTTCGTTCTTCCTCCGGCAGCCCGCGGAACTGCCAGCGCACCAGGGGATGGAGCTCGGTGTCCTTGTTGATCGGCCTCTTTATGCGAATGAGTTTGCCTTGCTGTTCAAGGTTGCGGATGTGCTCTCGGAGGTCTCTGGAAGCCATGTCTCTCCTGTTCTGGGCCCAAATTAACCAGGAATGACCGTTCAGACTGCGGATGAAGGCACGCGGCAGCGTGCCACTACGTTCGGCACGGCGCGCCGTGCCGCTACGGCGTTATCTGAGTTGCGCTGAGAATATTTCCTTGGCCAGTTCCGCTGCTTTGGGCATGGTCAGGTACAGCTTCTCATCGGCCATGGAGAACTTCCTGCCGGCAACAGGCACAGTGTCCGGGTCCAGTCCCTCGGTGGTCACATCGACCCTGGCGCTGGGACTGCCGAAGGCCTTGACGAATCTCGTTTGTCCGTCCTTGCTGAGCAACCAGTTGAGGAAAACGCGGGCGGCGTTGGGATGGGCGGCGCGGTTTACCAGTCCGGTTGCGCCGGTGCCCGAGGCCACCTCTCCGCCTTCTACCGGTTGAATCCAGTCAACCGGGGCCCCCATGGCCTTGAAATCGGAGACATTCTCTCTGCGGGGGGCTACGGCAATGGAATACTTGCCGTGGACGATCCACTCCATCTGGAGCCGTCCATCCCGGGTGATTACCGGTTGCTGTTTGGCCAGTTCACGCAGGAACTTGGTCCCTTCTTCCTGGCCGTACACATGCATTAGCATGCCCGCCACCCACTGGCTGCCGCTGCCGCCAACGGTCGGGTCGAACAGGGTGATCTTACCCTTCCATTTGGGGTCAAGCAGGTCTTTATAAGACTTGATCTCCCCTTCTTTAACCAGGCTGGTGTTAACGGTGATATATGTCCGGTAGCCGGCGACAAAGGCGAAAATCCTGGCCTCTTCATCGACAAAGGGCAGGGCGTTGCCGATCCAGTTTTTGGCGTCGGTCACTTCGGGCAAAATGAGCGTAGGCTTCATCGGGTCCAGGCCGCCCTGCGGTTTGAGGTAATTGATCTGCGAGGGGGCGCCGATGATCACCACGTCGGCGAGATAAAGCCCGCCGCGACGCTCATTGCCGATACGGGCGACTATTTCCTCGCCCTTGCCCACAACAAACTCGGCGTCAATGCCAAATTTTTCTTTTACCGCGTTGCCCAGGGAAGGGCGGATGTTCGACCCGCCAAGGGAGGTGTAGATGAAAATCTGGCCTTCCTTCCTGGCCCCCTGGACCAACTGGTCCCAGTCAGAGGGGAGAGCGTTGTCCCTGGTTTGAACGCCCGGTTGGGCGGGTGCCGCTGGCATGGCGGGGGTTCCTGGAACGCCGCAGGCGAACAAAAGGACTGCGATCAGCACGATGATGAAGGTTGCGGCTTTCATTTTGCCTCCTTTATGGTGATAGGGCCATGCTGGCAAAAATCTGGTACCACAGGCGGCCCTGCCTGTGAGCCATCGTTTTCAGCTTTTGACGGCGCGCTCAAGAGCATGGATGAAAGGGCCGGAGAGGAACAGGTGGATGTATGTTAAACGAAATGGGGGAAGGTTATCAACCCCGGTGCTGTTCCCTCTCCCTTGACGGGAGAGGGTCAGGGTGAGGGTGACCTTAATCCTCTCCCGCGGAGGGGAGAGGAAGTTTAAGGACCGATCTCGATGACCGTCTTGATATGACCGGGATGTCTGGCGGCAAAGGCCTGCTGGATATCCTCAAGCTTATAACGAGCGGTTATCATCCTGTCCAGCAGCCCCTCGAACCTGGAATCGATAGCTTTGATGTCATTGAGCGCGGCCTCGAAATGGCTCCGGTTGGAGTTGACGCTGCCGACGATCACCTGGTTATAGCGGACAAACTGGCGGACCAGCCGGGCGGCGTCGAATTCGATGACCGTCTGTTCCCGGGGGATTCCGGTCATGACATAAATGCTGCCGCGGGACATGTGAGGAATCAGCGCCACCGCTGTGGCGGCGGCGCCGGAGGCTTCGAATATGATATCCAGATTGCCGGCGGCGCAGCAGAGTTCTACAACTTCCCTGGGGACTCTCTTTCCGGCGTTGACATACGTCGCCTGCATAGAGCGAAGCAGACCTACCTTGGGGCTGTCCTCGGGTACAATGTCCGATGCGAAAATCGCTACCCTGGCGAGTCTGAGGACGGCAACCGCCATCAGCCCCAGGGGGCCGGCGCCGACAACCAGGGCGGTCTTGCACTCGCCCCATTCCGGGTTGAGAAAAGCATGCTGGGGGTGAGGGCAGGTCCATGGCAGGCGGGACTGGATAATGCGTATCTGCTCAACCCCTTTCTCCACTATGCTTACTGGTTCCACAAACACGGCGTGACGGGCTGTTTCGGGCGGCACTTTGATCACATATTGTTCCTGGTCAACGACAAAACGGGTCAAGAACCCGTTGAGTTTATGGAGTCCTCTTTCTTTATAACGCCCGGTGAGGCACATGTCACTCATGTTGTGTAAACAGGGATGGCATTCGCCACAGCCACGCCGAACGGTAACCGTTACCGTGTCTCCCGGCTTGACTGTCTTCACCTCTGTTCCGATTGCTTCCACCACGCCGACCACTTCATGTCCCATAGCAATCTGGTCCTGGTCCGGGGGAAGGTCCTGGATGTTATGCTGCACCATGTTGAAATCGGTGCCATCCAACCCAACCTCTTTGACCCGTATCAGTACCTCATCTGGGAGCCGTATTTTGGGGACAGGAAGATCGATTAGCTGGACACCCGCCTCGCCTTTGACCAGACCGGCGGCTAACATAGTGTTCCCCCTCAATCCCCCTTTGATAAAGGGGGAGGTCTTACGGCGTGTCCGCCGAAGCGGTTTCGCAGGGCGGCCAGTAACTTCGGTCCCAGAGGCGCCTCCTGGCGGGAGCGGAAGCGGACCATCAGCGATTCGGCAATGACCGGCGCGGGCACGGCCAGTTCGATTGCTTCATGGACCGCCCATCGGCCCTCCCCGGTGTCTTCGACATAGCCCTGGACCGACTTCAGCCCGGGGTCTTCCTTAAGGGACAGGGCCACCAGGTCCAGTAGCCACGAGCGGAGCACGCTGCCATAGCGCCAGATTTCGGCCACGCCAGCCGCATCCAGGGCAAAATCCTGCTTTGCGGCCAGCAATTCGAAACCCTCGGCATAGGCCTCCATGAGCCCGTATTCAACAGCATTATGGACCATCTTGACGAAGTGTCCGGCGCCGTTTG
>CAZFEA010000040.1:0-8484 GCA_964518085.1 uncultured Dehalococcoidia bacterium | reverse complement strand
GCCCCACCAGACCATATCCCTTGCCGGGCGCCGGCGCCAGCGTCTCAAAAGCGGGCTTGAGGCGCTCAAAGGCCTCGGGCGGGCCGCCGGCCATCAGGCAATATCCATGTTCAAGTCCCCAGATGCCGCCGGAGGTGCCGACATCGAGGAAAAAGATTCCCTGTTCCCTCAGTTGGACGGCCCTTCTCATGCTGTCCTTGTAGTTCGAATTGCCCCCGTCAATAATCACGTCGCCCCGGGACAGCGCCTTCGATATCCCCTCGATGACACTCCGGATTGCCTCCCCCGGCGGCACCATCAACCAGATTGCACGGGGAGGAGTGAGACTGGAGGCCAGTTCTTCCAGGGAAGACGATCCGACAGCGCCCCGGTCTTGAAGGTCGCGGACGGCCTCCGGAAGGGCGTCATAGACCACAACCCGGTGTCCGCCCTGGAGCAGGCGCCGCGCCATATTAGCCCCCATGCGGCCAAGACCTACCAAACCGAGTTCCATTGATTCCGTTCCCTTTATTCGTATCTGTTCATGTTCATTCGTGGTTTCAGTTTTCGCATTTTGAATTTGTCGTTTTGTATTTTGCATTTCGATTTTTTATCTTTCGTTCACACCGGTTGCTTCATTAACTTGTGGATCTCTTCCACCGGCGATTCTCCGAGGTCTATCCTGATAACCTGCCGGCCCTTGCTCTGCAGCGCCTGGAAGTCGCCCACCGCCTCAGCCTCGGTCAACACTTGAAGGCTAAAGGGATGGCCGGGGATCCCGTAGTCCGGGCGATATTCCTCGGTAAGCTGCAGGAACAGCCCCTTGTCCGGACCGCCTTTGTGCAATTGACCCGTGGAATGGAGGTAGCGCGGGCCATACGCCGCGGTGGTAGCCACGCGGTAGTTTCGCATAATGGACTTTCTCAAATCGGCCAGGGCCTTGTCTTTAGCCGCTGTCTGACTGAGATAGGCCTGGATGGCTACGTAGCAGCCGGGCCTGATCAGGGAAAATAACTTGTCCAGCGAAAAACTTTCCTCGGTCTGCATCAGGTGCCCGCTGACCTGGTAATGTCGCAATATTTGGGTAGACATTGTCTTGGATTCCTGGACGTCTGGCTGATCGAAGGGGTTGATGCCCAGGATAGCCCCGGCTACCGCGGTGGCAAACTCCCAGCGGAAGAATTCGGCTCCGAGGTCATACAGGTCATGAAGCTGAAGACGGAGCACCGGCTGCCCGGCTGCTTCCAGGCGGTCCATGGCCTTGTCCACCGATGCATTCCTGTCGCCGATTAGCCGCAGATAGACGAACAGCCGGTCGTCGCCATAGTGCTGGGCGTCCAGCACCGGTTCGTCCACTACCGGGATTATGCCTTTGCCTTCCTTGCCGGTGCTTTCGGCAATCAATTGCTCGGCCCAGAGACCGAAACTTTCGATCGCCGGTGAGCACACCAGGGTAAGTTTATCCCGGCCTTTCAGGGCGAAGGCGCCCATGATCGCCCCCAGCCGCGCGCCCGGGTTGTCCTCAAGGTCCACGCACCCGGCGCAAGCATGTCTCATGCGTTCGCCCCGGTCTACCAGCGCCGCGATATCGATGCCTGCCAAGGCTGCCGGCACCAGTCCGAAGCCGGAAAGCACCGAATAGCGTCCTCCGATATCCGGCGGGGCCAGAAAGCACTTCATGAATTTGTTGTCGTGAGCAAGCTGCGCCAGCGAAGTCCCCGGATCGGTGATGGCCACAAAGCTCTTGCCACTCCAATGCTGGCCCAGTACCTTGTCCACGCCGTTCTTGAAATAGGAATAAAGAGAAGTGGTCTCGATGGTCGTGCCCGACTTGGACGACACCAGGAACAGGCACTTCTTCATGTTAACCGATTCTTCGACCCGGCGCACTGAGGCGGGCACGGTTGAGTCAAGCACCATAAGCCCCGGGTAATCAGCCTGCTTCCCAAAGCTCTTACGCAGGACTTCAGCGCCCAGGCTGCTGCCGCCCATGCCCAGGAGGACGACCCGGGTATATCCTTCATCCCGGACCTGGCGGGCGAAATCCATCAAGTTGGATAGCTGCTCGGTTATCGAGTCGGTTACGTTAAGCCAGCCCAGCCGCTCCCTTATTTCCTTCGGGTCTTGCTTCCAAACGGTGTGGTCCAGTTGCCAAATGCGGGGTATGGCATTGCCCTGGCGCATGCTCACCATAACCCGTTCGATGTCGGCTTTATCCGATTCACTGCCCGGGAATACCGGCCGGGACGGCCGCCCGTCGGATTTGAGGCAGGCCAGTTTGTACTCGATGCCGGTGATCATCTTCCGGTGCGCCTCAGCGAAGATGCGGACACCGTCGGACAGTAGCTGTGAAGTCAGTAACTCCAGGTCCAGGCCGGCCTCCGATAATGCCTTCAGCGTCTGCCTGGCCTCGATAACTCCCCGCTCGATGGCCGGCTCGACGCGTCCATGGTCCAGGAGAGCATTGATAGTTGCTGGGGGCAAGGTATTTATGGTATCCGGACCGATCAGCGGCTCGACATAATGCAGATCGCCATAGGCGGGGTTCTTGGTACTGGTGCTGGCCCAAAGTGGACGCTGTACCCTGGCCCCTTTTGCCTGCAACTTTTTGAACTGCTCGGAAGCGAAGGTCTCCTTGAAAGCCTGGTAGGCCACCTTAGCATTTGAGATGGCTGTCCGGCCCATCAATCCCTCGAGATGTCTCTGGTCCAGGCTAACCATATGCTCTATTTGCCTGTCTGCCACGGAATCCACGCGGCTCAAGAAGAACGAGGCCACCGAAAATACCTTTCCGGGGTAACCCCCGTGTTTGGCCAGCAGTTCCAGGCCCTCGATATATGCCTCCCTGACCTGTCGGTAGACGTCCAGCGAAAATATCAGGGTCACGTTGACGCTTACCCCCTCGCCGATAAGCTGTTTGATTGCCGGTATTCCCTGGGGTGTGGCGGCCACTTTGACCATGACATTGGGACGGTCAAGCGCCGAAAATAGTCCTTTGGCCTCTCTGACCGTCGCTTCCGTATCGCCGGCCAGAAGGGGATTGCACTCCAGGCTGGCGTAACCGTCGTTTCCACCGCTTGTCTCGTGCGCCTCTCTCAGCAGATCGGCTGCCGAACGGATGTCTTCAACGGTCAGGTTGTCCATTATCTGGCGGGCGTCTTTGCCGGCCGCTGACATTTCCAGGAGGGCATCGTCATAGTCGGTGCTGCCGGTGATGGCCTTTTCGAATATCGAAGGATTTGACGTGAGCCCGGTGATCCCTGTGGCCAACCATTGCTTCATCTCATCCGATTTGAGCATGCTGCGGCGTATATAGTCCATCCATACGCTTTGTCCCAGGCTTCTGACTTCTTGAATGCGGTTCATATTAGTGCTCCTTCGAAGGCGGCGCGTTTAACACGGCGACCGATTGACCGGGTTTGAGGTGCAGTTTCCTGGCCAGTGCGGTTAACGACATGGACCCTCCGTAGCGGCACGTTGCACGCGCCCTCCGTTCGTAGCGGCACGTTGCACGTACCCTCCATTGGCAGCAGCACGGCGCGGGCGCAGCAGGCACCCGGCGCCGGCACCGCGCCCTGCGGACCCCCGTTCGTGGCATCGGCAATTCAAGGGCGAGCCAACGGCTCGCGGCTACGGACTCCCGGACCCCGGCACGTGCAACGTGCCCCTACGGCCTCCACCTGCCCCACTTTTTCCAACCTGCGTAGATGCCGCTCATCTCCGGTAAATTCTGCCTTGAGAAAACTCAGCACCAGTTCCTTGGCCAGTTCGAGGCCGACGACGCGAGCGCCGAGGCAAATGATATTCATATTATCATCTTCGACACCCTGATGCGCCGAGTAGATTTCATGGCACAGACACGCCCTCGCCCCGGGTACTTTATTGGCCACGACACAGGCCCCTACCCCGCTGCCGCAAACAATAATCGCCCGCTCGGCGGCGCCATCAACCACGGCCCTCGCCGCCGCCGCGGCAAAATCCGGATAGTCGTCGGAAGGATCATGAACATTGGCCCCGAGATCGACGATGGCAAAGCCGCGGCCGGCGAGCCACGGGCCTAGTTGCTGTTTCAGCAGGAAGCCGCCGTGATCGGCAGCCAGAGCGACGGTCAGAGCCAAGGAGGTCCTTTCTAGGCGACGGGTACTTTGGCCTTGACCAAACGGCTCAAGGCTTCAAGGGCTTTGTCGTAGTCAGGATGCCGGGTTGCTTCCTTGACATACTCGACGTACCGGATAACGTCGTCCCCGTCGATGACAAAGATGGCCCGGCTCAACAGGCGCAGCTCTTTAATGAGCACGCCATAGTCCCTGCCAAAAGAAGCCTTCCGGTAATCGGATAGGGTTCGCAGGTTCTTGATGTCACGAGCGCTGCAGTACCGTGCCTGGGCAAAGGGCAGGTCCATGCTGATAGTGTAAATTGCCACGTCTCTTTGCCTGGAGGCTTCTTCTTCAAAACGCCTTGTTTGGTCGTCACAGACCGGGGTATCCAGGGAAACGACGACACTCAAGAGCCTGATCTTGCCTTTACTGTCGGACAGCGTTACCCGGTTAAGGTTAATGTCGGTGAGCTGGAAGTCGGGCGCCTTGTCGTTGATTCGCAGCTCCGGCCCGACCAGGGAATAGGGCTTGCCTTTGAGAGTAACCTGACGTGTTGTTTCCACGGATGACTCCTTTCGGGTTATTGAGTTGTTGGGTTATTGAGTTACCCCCACCGCCAGGTGGAGCTACTAAACAAACTCAACAACTCAATAACTTATAACTCAATAACTCATTTAGACTCGCGCCAATTGCGCCGGTTCGTTGGCCAGGGCTTGCAACGGGTAAGTGATGCGGTAACCGCTAACCGAAGCAAAGGCGGTCAGAACATGAGGGCGCCGGCTGCCCGGGCCCACAATGTGCTCCACCGGTATCTCCCTGATGGTGAGGGCATCGGCAATGAGGGAACGATGGCACCGCCACGGCACCGCCTCGGCGCACATCAAGGCCAGCCTGTCCATTTCCGATAGTCTTATCAGGGCCTCGATGTTCTCCTGGAACTCGGGACTCTGCATGTAGTCGGCGAAGGCCATAAACGCCGTATTCAGCCAGCCCTGGTTAGCTGAATCTCTCCTTGAATGGCGCAGTCCTCCGAGGCCTGCCATATGCAGGTATCCGATTCCCTGGGCGCCCAGTACCGTGAGCAGGGTATCTTTGTTGAACTGAAGGTTGAGCCGGGAACGGGGGATGGCTCGAACATCGATGACCCTGGTCACTCCGTGCAGCTTCAGGATTTCAACGAAGTCGTCCAGCGGCCTGGTTGAATGGCCTACGGTGAGAATCGGTTCCGGCGGGTCATTTCTACTTGTCCAGATATTTTCCATGGGAAGCCTCCTTACTCCAAAGCGCCTTGCAAAATAATTTGTGGTCCCTCACCCTTCAAGGGAGAGGGCGGCTCGCAGTGACTTTTGCTACCGGGCTGGTCTCGGCGTCAGTCCCTTTTACTTTTTTCTGGTAGGTCCTGGTGATCATTTCCATGACGTCTTTAATATTTCTGTGGCCTGACGCCCTTGCCGCTTTGCGCAGGGTTTCGAGGGTTATGTTGTCCGGGTTGCCCATGTTGTCCTCCGGCATCATACAGCCGCAGTTAAGACACATGTCATTCTCCTTCTCTCGACTCAATCGTAGCCGGTAAACGAGTCCCGCAATATCTGTGACCCCGGCAGATTAAGCCGGATAAGCTGGTCTTCAAGCGCCATTACCATTTTTGGCGGTCCTGATATGTAAAACGTTCTTTCTCGGTAGTCCGGCGCCAGTTCGGTGATAACCTCACTGTTGATGTACCCTGTCTTACCTTTCCACTCGCCCGGGGGGTTAGACAGTACATGCTCTATTCGGATACCCGAATGGCCCGCAGCCAGTTCAGCTAGTTCGCCCCGGAAGGCGATTTCCTCCAGACTGCTGTTGCCGTATAACAGGACCACGTCGAAAGGCAGCTGCTTGTGGCTGATGTATCTCAGCATGCTCCGGAGAGCGGTAATGCCGATGCCGCCGCTCAAGAACCCCAGCTTCCGTTGCCTTCTGGGGAGGGTGAAACTTCCTTCGGGACCGCGCAACCGGGCCCAATCTCCGTGCTTCAATACGTTCAACGCCTGAGAGAATTCGCTGCCGGTAATCCTCTTGGTAAATTCAATATAGCCCTTGTCGGTCGGGGAGCTGGAAAATGAGAAGTGATGTATTGCTTCCTGCCCGCCGACCTTGATGGTAAGAAAGAAAAACTGGCCCGGTAAGTAGCGGACTCCCCTTGCCCTGACCGGGAATTGAAATGATTTTACCGTGGGGGTCCGCTGGATAACCCGGGAGACCTCGCTTTCGAACTGCCACACTTATCGCGCGAATCCGTTCTGGCAATAGTAACCGGCGGGTTCGCCCGCGCCCAGCCTGTAGTCCTTGAATACCTGGCAGCTCCCGCAGATGCACGTTCTCGAAAGGTCCAGACCGGGACAACTGGCCATCCCGGTAGCACAGTACGCCCCCGGGACATCTTCCGGGGAAGGCCGCCCGTTTTTCAGGGCAGCGGGCAAATTGGCCGCTTTTTCTCTGGCGCAACTGCTGTTGGCCTGTACCCCGCACCTGGGGCACACACACCTGGTAACATTGGCCAGGTTGTAGTGTACCTTGGGACTCAGACTTATGGTTGCCGGGCGCGGCATGGTCGCTGATTTGGACTGTCTCATGGGCACCTCCGCTTGGATTAGTATTGGGTTCCCCCCTGAATGCCACATCATAGCTATTGCGCGATAAAGAAGTCATAAAATTTGGGGGCATAAGATAACAAAACCGTGTAATTTCAGCTTTGAAAAACAGCCAGAAATCAGGGATTTCCGCGGAGTGCGCCTGCTCAGGCACGGCAATTTTGCTATAATCAGGCTGAACTGCGTTCAGTATTTGTCTGCCCTCCCCTTGTGGGAGAGGGAAGTGGCCACCGAATCGTGAGGAGACCCCATGGACCATCTGAAGGTTCTCCAGGACTTGCTTTCAATCGATACCACCGTGCCTCCAGGTAGAAACTACCCTGAAGCCATTGACTACCTGGCGCCCCTGTTCCGGGATACGGGTTTTGCCACGCTGAAATTGCCCATTCCCCCGGAACACGCGGAGGGGCGTGATGGGCGAGTCAATCTGGTTTGTCACCGCCGGCAGGAAGGGAAACCCAGGCTGATTTTCTATACCCATGTGGATGTTGTTCCCGCTGTGGGGTGGGATGCCTTCAAGCCCAGGGTGGCCGGCGGAAAGATCTATGGTCGCGGCGCGGCTGACATGAAAGGCGGCATCGTGGCCCTGCTGCTGGGCCTGGAAGCGGTTAGAGACCATCCGGTCAACTATGACATTTCAGCCGTGGTCACCACGGACGAGGAGTATAGTCAGGCCAGCCAGCTTCGGTATCTGGCGCAGTTCATACAACCACTTGCCGGCAGCCTTGTTTTTTGCCTGGATTCCAGCTTTGGTTTTGTGTCCGTGGCCGGGCTTGGCCTGGTCCAGATGGATGTCAGGGTCAAGGGCAGGTCGGTCCATTCCGGGCTGTCGCATATGGGGGAGAATGCCGTGGAAAAGGCAGTCCCGTTGCTGAATGCCCTGCTCAAGCTCAAGAAACGGGTTATCAGACGCAGATCACGGGTGAGCGCCAGTCCCGATACCGGCCTGAACAAAATGGTTGCCAGGCTAAACATCAACGTGATCCAGGGCGGTATCAAGATAAATGTCGTCCCTGAGAGTTGCCTGATCTCCATCGACCGCCGGCTGATACCTGAAGAAGACATCGTCCAGGCCGAGAAAGAGCTCATGGAGACTATTTCGTCGGTCCCCGAAGTGGAATGGGAAGTGGAAAAGGTTTTTCGCATTCCTACGGTGCCGCCGTGCCGCGACCCGGTGATCGACAGGTTGGAGGGAATAATCAAGGAAGTCGCCGGACAGTCCGGCCAGTACGGGGAAATGGGGTCGGGCGATTTGACCCCGGTGGTAGCCCACGACTGGAAGGGAAAAGAGTTCGGCTTCGGGGTAATACGGTCGGACAATAATATCCATGGCCGGGATGAGTTTGTTTACCAGAAAGATGTCGAAGACGCAGGCAAGATCGTGGCGCGCTTTTTGACGGAATGACCAATGGCATTGCGGCATGAGTGACCCCGTGCTCATAAAGCGGCTTTTCAGGATGCCGCAGGGCGTCTTCTACGGTTGGAAAGTGCTGGCGGCAGCGGCCTGGATGCGGGCCCTGGCCGGCGGTTTTCACAGTTTCGCCTTCACCATTCTGTTCCTTCCCGTCGCCCGTGACCTGGGGTTGTCACGTACCGCGGCGTCGGTTATCTTCGCCCTGTCGCGCGCCGAGGGTGCCCTGGAAGGGCCTCCTGCCGGTTATGTTATCGACCGGTTTGGGTCCCGTGTGGTCATGTTTTTTGGTACCCTGATAGTGGGCGTGGGCTACATACTGCTTTCTCAGGCCGTTGATTTTACCTCCTTTGTGCTGGTCTAT
>CAZFEA010000039.1:0-13852 GCA_964518085.1 uncultured Dehalococcoidia bacterium | reverse complement strand
ATAAAGGGACATAAAGCCCGGGAAGCGGGCCACCGAGCTACCGGCGCGGAGATGGTAAGTCTTCTTAGGTGCCTGGCTTTCCGCCCTGATCTCAACGGTGGTAACCCGGAAGATGGCCGCGGCCATCTGGCTGGCCACCATCCGTTTCCAGATCAGGTCATACAGTTTGAACTGGTTGGAGGTCAGAAATGACTTGATCAGCGCCGGCTCGCGGTGGATGCGGGTGGGGCGGATAGCCTCATGGGCTTCCTGGGCGCCCTTGACTTTTTTGACAAACACGCGCTGGTGCTCCGGAACATAGTCAGCGCCGTATTTCTCCCTGATATAGTCCCGGGTCTCGCTGATGGCCTGGGGGGCAACGTGAGTCGAATCGGTACGCATGTAGGTGATGAGACCGACCGATCCTTCGTCGCCGACGGGCAGACCTTCATAGAGTTGCTGGGCGAGGGCCATGGTCTGCTTGGCGGAGAACCCCATCTTGCGGTAGGCCTCTTGCTGCAAGGTGCTGGTGATAAACGGAGGGGCCGGCTGACGGGGGGAGTCCTTTTGAGACACGCCGGAGACGGTGTACTGCGCCGTCCCCAAAATCTGGCAGATAGAATCAGATACGTTCTTGTCAGGGACCTCGATTTTCTGGGTACCCTCTTTTACCAGTTGAGCACGAAAAGGAGATTTCTGCTGTTTTTTGGTAAGTTCAGCCTCTATGGTCCAGTATTCGGTCGATTGAAAACCCAGTATTTCCCTTTCCCGGTCGACGATCATTTTCAGCGCCGCCGACTGGACGCGACCAGCGGAAAGTCCGCGCCGGATCTTGTGCCATAGCAGGGGGCTGATCTTGTATCCGACCAGCCTGTCCAGGACACGCCGGGCCTGCTGGGCGTCAACCAGGTTCATGTTTATCTGGTGGGGATGTTTGAACGCCTCGGTAACTGCTTCCCTGGTTATTTCGTGAAGGGTGATCCGCTGGATGCGCTTGAGGTCCATCCTGGCCGCCTCGGTCAGGTGCCAGGAAATAGCCTCGCCTTCGCGGTCGGGGTCGGTCGCCAGGTAAATCTTCGTGGCTGTCTCGGCCATCTTCTTGATTTCGGTTACTATCGGGTTCTTCTCCCTGGGCACGACGTACTGTGGAGTGAACCCATCATCGATCTTTATGCCCAGCTTGCTCTTGGGCAGGTCGCGAATATGTCCCAGTGACGCTTTGACGGTATAACCGCTGCCGAGGATCTTGCCGATGGTCCTGGCTTTGGCGGGGGATTCCACGATTACGAGTTTAGTATTTGACATAATAGTTTTTGCTTCTATTATCCTTTTTTATTCAATATTAACGCAAATGCGCGGAAAAGGTTCCGGCGAAAAAGTTTCTATTTTGAATTTTTATCTACCTGAGGCTACGCTCCGGGCCGCTTCCCTGGTCAGGATGAAATGCATATTCCCCACTTGTTTGACCATTCCTTTTAGCTCCATCATGGCCAGGGTCCCGCTGACCTCGGCCACCGGCAAGCGGCTTTCGCGGCAGATCTCGTCAATGTGTTTCGGCTCCGCCGAAAGAAGCGCCATCAGTGCAAATTCCTGCATGCTGGCTGCCGGAACTTCTTTCATTTCTGGTTGCTGCGACGCCATGGTAAGATTCAACTCCTCGAGAATGTCCGTGCAGCGCATAACCAGTTTGGCTTCTCCCCGTTGTATCAGTTTGTTGGTCCCCGCGCTGTTGGGTGAAAGGATGCTTCCCGGGACGGCAAAGACCTCTCTGTTTTGTTCGTTGGCATCCCGTGCCGTGATCAGGGCGCCGCTGCCTTCTCCGGCTTCGACAACCAGCACTCCCAGTGAGAGGCCGCTCATTATACGGTTGCGCCGGGGAAAATGGTCCGGCCGCGGCTTGACGCCGAGATGGTATTCGCTGATGAGGGCGCCATGTTCCATGATTTCTCGTGCCAGCCTGGCATTCTCGCCCGGATAAACGATATCCAGCCCGCAGGCAAAAATGGCCAGGGTGCGGCCGCCGGCCTTCAGCGCCGCGTTGTGGGCAACCGAGTCGACGCCGCGGGCCAGGCCGCTAACTACGGTGATCCCGTTGCGGGCAAGGTCCGTGGACAGCTCCTCGGTTACCTCGCGGCCGTAGACGGTCGGTTTCCGCGTGCCCACAACGGACACGCACCATTCGTCTTCCGGCGTAAAGGTGCCGCGGACATAAAGCACCGGCGGATAATCGTAGATTTCCTTCAGGCGCGCCGGATAGGCCGGGTCCTTGGCGATGTAGGTGGAAACTCTGTGTCGTTCCAAACGTTCCATTTCCGCGTCCGGAGAAATCTCCGGTCGCAAAGCTATTATCGAGTCCACCGTCCTGGAGTCGAGACCGGCGGCTTTTAGCTCGCCGGCCGGGGCTTTCCAGGCCGCATCGAGGTCGCCAAAATGCGCTTCGAGTAGACCGAATTTGGCCCGGCCGATGCCGGGAATCACATTAAAGGCTATCCAGTACTTCTTGTCCTGCATAAGAGTCGGCCAGCTTCAGGCCCGTGCGGTGCTCGAACGTTGCACGTAGCGGGCGGGAGTGTTGTGCCTGCCGTAGCTGCACGTTGCACGTGCGGACGTGGTAAGGCACCCGGTTGTAACCAAAGTGCTTTTCACGCCGATGGCAGCCGCCCCAAGCGTTACATTGTATCACACTACGCAAGCAGAGGAGTTACGGTCAGGAGATAGGAGATGGAAGGGAAAAGGGAGAAGGCAATGGGGAAAAGGGAAAAGAAAAAGGGAAAAGGGAACAGGCGAAAGGGAAGAGGGATGGGCCGATGTAAGGGAGAGGTGAGAAGTGCGAAGTGAGAAGTGAGAAGTGAGAGGTGGGATGGGCGGGGATTCTGTCTTCTGTCTTCTATCTTCTGTCTTCTATCTTCTATCTTCTGGCACGCGGCAGCGTGCCCCTACTGACTACTGCCTACTGCTAACGGCCACCTCTTACCTCCCACTACCTGCTTCCAGAACGGCGGAGAGGGTGGGATTCGAACCCACGGTGCACTTACGCGCACACACGCTCTCCAGGCGTGCCTGATAGGCCACTCCAGCACCTCTCCGCGCGCCAATAAAGTTTATCACAAATTGGGCAAAGGTAATACGGCGAGGAAATAAAGGGAAAAGGCAAAAGGGAAAAGGGGAAAGGGAAAAGGCAAAAGGGCTGGCTATTGCCTACCGCTAACCGTTTCTTCCCACTTCTCACCTCCCACTTCTCACTTCAGGAACGGCGGAGAGGGTGGGATTCGAACCCACGCTGCGGAGACCGCAGACCGCTTTTCGAGAGCGGCACCATGAACCACTCGGACACCTCTCCGTAGATACAAATTATACCACATAAATCACCTGACGAACAGATTATGGCTAACATTTAGTTCGTCCTCAGGCGGCTGCGAGACATCCGCTCCACCGGCCGGGAAACACAAATTTGGCGCCGTACTCTGTGTGGGTCGAGGCGACTGTCCAAAGGGTACTATCTAGGCGGATGCGGTTTCAGCGGGATACGGAAATCATCATTTCCGATCACTACGCGCTTGGCGTCGCAATGTACCGATTGTCCCCCGGCGGCGATCAGCTTATGAGCCGTGGCCACGTAGGTTCCAGACTGATCATAGTAGTTATATATTATGCTCTTCCCGCCTGCGACGCTTCTGGCATTCGATACATGTTCCTCTCTCCGACTCAACTTCCCTTCCCTGATCCGCGCTATCACTCCTTGTTGGCTCATGATTAGCTTGAGTTCCGGTTCCGATATGAATTGAATTTTCAGCATTGAGTTAATATAATACGGACAAATGGCCAAAGCAAGAATCAAGATATTTCCACAGAAGATTCTGAGCCCAAGAGCGATTGGGCTACTCAATATGCTCATTTCTGAAGGCGCGACTTTGAAATTTCGCGAACCTTTTGAGGACATGATTGCTGACTTTGAGATGAACCCCGATTATAGCGCTGAAGCCAAAGCCCTGTTCGGGCTTGAGCTTTTGCTCCACGAAGCCGATGAGGGGTTCCGGGACATTGAAGAAGCCTATAGCTATGCTGAAAACTTGCTCGAAGCGGAGCGCCTGGCTGATGTTGACCCTGGTCCGCTGCCCCAATAAAAACCGCCAAAACCCCGCAGCATTAACCGCTCTCCCGCCTGGGGCCTCGCCCTTTCTCATATCATGGTGTTGCCCAACCCGCCCGGGTGCCCCTTCAGATATTTGAGCGCTTGCAGGCCTGGCCCGACCTCAAAGACTGCCGCAAGGGCGAGCCATGCCACCATCCTCGCCGCTACGGGTGGTTTGCGTACGTTTCCCAGGAAACGATCTGCTCAAGGGCGGGTTGCTTTCGTGGCGGCGGGGTGGCGGCCGGATAGCCCACGCCCAGCACAACGGGCGCGACAGCCGTCTCAGGCATGGACATGATCTCTCTCAGTGTCTTCTGCCATTGTGCAGTCAACGCGGGGTTATCGCTCTGGTGCATGTTGCCCCAGGTGGCGCCCAGGCCCCTGGCCGCGGCAGTGAGCAGTATCGTTGCGGCCGCGGCACAGCAGTCCTCCAGCCAGTACCTGGTTGAGACCGGCTCGATGGTGATGGCAATGGCCGCCCGGGCGAAAGCCAGCCACCGGCAATAGATGTGGATTGCCGCGAGACGGGCCAGCGATTCTGGACTGGTGATAATAACGAAATGCCAGCGGTTCCGGTTGGCCCCCGAGGGCGCGTAGCGGGCGGCGTCCACCAGTTCAAGCAGGGTTTCCCGGGGAACCGGGGCGGCCGCGTAGTCGCGAATGCTGCGGCGGGCATGGATGGTCTCAAGCATGTCCATGGACATCTCCTTCGAGCGTCGTAGCGCTTAACCCACCCTACAGGCTACAGGCCGTAGCGTTTCCTCAACCGGGCGGTCCGGGCGACGTTGCCCTGATGGACCCGCTTAACGGCCTCAACCACATCCCTCAGTCCCGGCTCGGCGGATGCCAGGGTGGCCGTGTCCAATTCCCGCGACAGTTGCTCCAGTTGGTGCCAGGTGGTGGCGATGGCCCGCGGATTGCCTTTGACCGGCAGGCGATCGAAGATATCCTGAAAGGCGCGGATATGGGCATCGTAGTATTCCCGGCCCCCTGCCCGGGGTGTGTCCAGGTGCAGGCCGGAAACCCAGGCTGCAGTCTCAAGCACCTCGTCGTCTCTGGACCCGATCGGCGCGATAAGCTTGCATATCGTCTCGGTGGCTTCATAATCATCCACGTTTTCGGCGGTTACCTGGAGGTAGGCGATGACCTGGGAGGCGCGTTTAAGTACAGCAGGTTTGCCTTTACGCAAATACTGGTCGCATCTACATCGGGTGCACATTAGCTGGCTCCTCCATCCTTTTTGGTCATGGAATGTAACAATATACAATATTTGGGCGATGACTGCATAACGGGCAGGAGATAGGAGTTAGGAGTTAGGAGACAGGAGATAGGGATTGGAACACATGAGGTAGCAAGAGGCTGAAGGCACTAACTCCTAACTCCTATCTCCTAACTCCTGAAGCAGCCGCCAATTTGACAAAAGATTTGGGCCATGTATAATTTACCTCGGCAAATCGATTACCGACCTATGACTCCAGATAATTACCCATTTATGACCGACCAAACGCCCCACTCCGGCGCCGCAACCAAAGCCCCATTCAAGCCCAGGATCACGGTATTTCACTGCGTGAACGCCCTGTCCACCAATTCCCTTTCGCCTGCCGCCGAATGCGAGGTCAAGAGCATCAAAATGCCCTGCTCGAGCATGCTGCGCGAGGTCTTCTTGCTTCGGGCTTTCGAGGCCGGGGCTGATGCTGTGGTGGTGCTGGCTTGCCCGGCAGGGGCATGCCACAATATCAATGGCAATGTGCGAGCGGCCAGGCGCGTGGCGCGAATGAAGAAACTGGTTGACGATATCGGCCTCGACGGGCGGCGCTTGAATATCTTCAATATTGCTCCCGAAGATAGGCCGGCTGTCGAGCGGATCATCGATCAGACAGTAAGCGATCTGGCGGGGCTGGGACCCAATCCTGCGGCCGGGCAGTGAACATGCCGTCATTTTGTAGCCGCGCGGTCTCCGCGCCGCGGAGGGGCGAGGAAACCTCGCCGTTACGGTAATCGCCTACGCCAGCAAGTTAGGATGTCTCACAGGCGGGACGCCTGTGGTAGTGCTAGGACAAATATAAAATGATAGTTGCCGAACAAAAACCGATAGCAAAAATCAAGAGCATCGTTGCTCCATACTCGAAAATACTCGTCCTTGGGTGTGGCACCTGCGTAAAGACATGCTTCGCCGGCGGCGAAGATGAAGTTGCCACTGTGGCCTCGGCGCTGAGACTGGCCTTCAAGAAGGATGGCAAAGACATCAAGATCGATGAACTGACCATCGAGCGCCAGTGTGAGGATGAATTCATCCATCCGGCGGCGCCTCAGGTGGCCCGCAGCCAGGCCGTGCTGTCACTGGCCTGCGGCGCCGGGGTTCAGATGATCGCCAGCCGCTTTCCGAAGACGCCGGTCCTGCCGGGGGTCGACACCACCTTTATCGGGGTACTCGAGAAGCAGGGCCTGTTTATGGAGAAATGCACCGGGTGCGGCGACTGCACACTTGATTTCTATGCCGGGGTTTGCCCCACCAGCCGCTGCTCCAAGAAACTGCTGAACGGACCTTGCGGCGGTTCGCGCAACGGCAAATGTGAAGTCAGTCCGGAGACGGATTGCGCCTGGCAAATGATTATTGACCGGTTCAAGGCCTTCGGCCAGATGGAAAAGCTCACTGCCTACGTTCCACCACGCGACTGGCGCACCAGCTATGCCGGCGGTCCGAGAAAGCTAGTCAGAGAGGACCATGTCATTTGAGCACCAGTAGATTACAGCAGATATTAGCAAGCGGCCAATTCGCCGTCACCGCCGAATGCGGCCCTCCCCGGGGGGCCAACGCCGAAGCGGTCCAGAAAAAAGGCGCCTTCCTGAAGGGCTATGTCGATGCGGTCAACGTCACCGACAACCAGACGGCTATAGTCAGGATGTCCAGCGTGGCTGCCTGTGTCCATCTACTGCAGATGGGACTCGAACCCGTGCTGCAGATGACGGTTAGAGACCGGAACCGGATCGCATTGCAGTCCGACCTTATGGGCGCCTACTCACTGGGCATCAGGAACGTACTTTGTCTTTCCGGCGATCACCAGTGCTTCGGCAGCCAGCCGGACGCGCTGAACGTATTCGATATTGACTCCATGAATTTGCTCCATGCCGTCAAGACGATGCGGCAAGAGGGCACGGACATGAGCGGGTTCAAGATGGATGTTCCCCCGCAGATGTTTATCGGCGCGGCGGAAAATCCCTTTGCCGATCCCTTCGACTACCGCGTAATCCGCCTGGCCAAGAAGATCACCGCCGGGGCGGATTTCATCCAGACCCAGTGCATCTACGATATGAAGAGGTTCAAGGAGTGGATACGCCAGTCCCACGAGCTGGGGTTGACCGAAAAAGTTCACATTCTTGGCGGGGTTACCCCGTTGAAGTCGACCGGCATGGCCAAATATATGGCCAACAAGGTGCCCGGAATGATCGTGCCCGAAGAGCTGATCAAGCGTGTCGAAGGCGCGCCTAAAGGCAAAGCGGCCGAGGAGGGGATGAAGATCTGCCAGGAGACGATACAGGAGCTGCGCCAGCTCAAGGGGGTCCACGGCATCCATATCATGGCCATCGAGTCGGAAGAGAAAGTCCCGGAGATTGTCAAAGGCGCCGGGCTCTTTCCGCGCTAAGAGCAATCATGCCCAAAAAGTATCACATCCCCACGAAGAACGCCGACCCGCGTTTCCCGCCCATCGGCAAGTATTCTACGACCGAATTCCGCGAGGACTGCGCCGGGAGCTGTCGCCTGTGCGTGAAGAAGAAATGCGTTTACGGCATCTTCACGGACAACTTCCTGCACTGGAGCACCATGACGGAGCCGGAGTACCTCTACATTTGTAAGAGCTGTTACCGGTGTGTCCAGGACTGCACCAGGGGCATTTTTTCCATGACCATTAACCCGGAGTACCGTACGCTGGGGGACGAATACTGGACCCCGGATGTCATCAGTTCCACATGGGCGCAGGCCCACACCGGGAAGATTCCGGTGTCCGGCGCCGGATATCGCGGTCCTTTCGTCGGGGAAGGGTTCGACTCCATCTGGACCGACATGTCGGAAATCGTCCGGCCTACCAGGGATGGCATCCACGGCCGGGAATACATTAATACCACCGTCGAGCTTTCGCGGCGGCCCATGTGGCTTAAGTTCAACCGGGATATGACCCTGGACACGGAAGTGCCGCCTATTCTAGAGATACCCCTCCCTCTGGTGTTCCAGGCGCCGGAGTTCGGCATTCTGAGTGAAAACGTCCTGGTATCCATGGTCCGGGCGGCAGCGTCCATGGGGACATTGATGTTCGTCAAGCCCGAAGCCTGTTCCCCGGCGGTGGCCGCCGATGCCGCCAGTCTGGTACCCTGTATTAGCAGGGATGACCTGGGTAAGCATGCCGGGCTGGTGGCCAGGAGCCGGATGGTAGAACTGGCTTACGCCCCGGGCATCGAACAGGAATTTGCCAGATTGCGCGCCATCAAGCCCGACCTGTTTATTTCCGTCGGCCTGCCGCTGGATGCCCATGCCGCCGAGCGGACGCTGGCGCTTTCGGCAACCGATATCGATACTGTTCATTTGTACGCCTCTATCAACGGCCGCGAGATTGGGGCTGCCAACCCGCGTTATTTGAAAGACATCCTCCGGGAAGTCCATGTCAGACTGGTGGACAACCGGGTAAGGAACAAGATCAATCTGCTGGTATCCGGAGGGATCGCCGCGGCGGAACATATGGCCAAGGCCATGATCTGCGGCGCCGATGCCCTGGCGGTTGACCTGCCGCTGCTGGTGGCGCTGGAATGCCGGCTGTGCCGTGAGTGTCGCGAGAACCGGCCCTGTCCGGTCAAACTTGAAACCGTAGAGCCGAGATGGGGCACGCAGCGCATCGTAAACCTCATCAGCGCCTGGCGTAACCAGCTTATCGAAGTCATGGGCGCCTTCGGCATACGCGAGGCGAGGCGGGTGCGGGGTGAAATGGGAAGGTCGCTGTGGTTTGAAGAAATGGAACGCGAAAATTTTGGGCCGATATTCGGTACCAGGAAGGTCAGCGGGATAGGGTAAGCATATCTGTAGGGGCGAACCTTCTCCCCCTTTGGAAAAGGGGGATTGAGGGGGATTTTAAAAAGCATGGCTTCTAAACAAGGATCACAACTTAAAGAGCGGTCAAAGCTTCCGGAAGCGGTGGAAACCCCTTCCCGCTACCGTAACCCCATCGGCAAATACATCGTGCGCCGTAGCGCCCGGTGCCGGAACTGCGGACTGTGTGCGCGGTGCCCCTTTGGAGTCCATCTGCGATATGAGAATTACGCGCTGCCGACGCGGCCTCGTGATTACCGGTGCATTGGCTTCCAGTGCGCCAAAAATGATTTCTATTGCATCCGGAATTGCCCCGAGCAGGCCCTCTCCCTGGCTCTTAATCCGATCCTCGAAACCCTGGGCGATTACCGCTGGCCGTCCGAAATGCTCATCGGGCACTGGCACATGGCCGAAACCGGCAACGTGCCGGAAGCGGACCTGGAATACGAGCTGGGCTATTCCAACGGTGGTTTTGACAAGATCCGCTTCAAGCTTGCAGACCCCAGGGACAGGACCGCCATTTCTGATGAAGACATTGATACCAGCGTGCTGCTGAACAAACGCGGTGACGGACGCCCTGAACGCAGCATTTCGATTCCGTGCTATGGCGGAGGAATGTCCTTTGGTTCTACTGCCCTGTCGGTCATGGTAGGGCGGGCCCGGGCGGCTCAAAGACTCAATACCCTCACCTGCACCGGCGAGGGAGGCTACCCCGATGCCCTGGTGCCCTATCGCCGCCATGTCATCACTCAGGTGGCTACCGGGTTATTCGGGGTAAGGGAACAGACCATCATTTATGCCCCGGTAGTGGAATTTAAGTATGCCCAGGGCGCCAAACCGGGCCTGGGCGGCCACCTCCTGGGGGACAAGGTGACCCCGGAAGTCGCCAAAATACGTGAGACGGTAGTGGGCAGCGCCCTGTTTTCGCCCTTCCCGTTCCATAGCGTTTACTCCGTAGAAGACCACAAGAAACATGTTGACTGGATAAAGGAGATCAATCCCGAGGGCCTGGTGTCGGTTAAAGTATCCACGCCGACAGACGCCGACATGGTGGCTGTGGGCAGCTACTATGCCGGGGCGCACATTATCCATTTCGATGGGTGCTACGGCGGCACTGGAGCAGCGCCGGACATCGCCAAGAAGAACATTGCTATGCCCATCGAATACGCCATACCCAAGGTGCACCGGTTCCTGGTCAACGAAGGCCTGCGGGAAAAGGTTTGCCTCATGGTCAGCGGCGGCGTGCGCAATGCCACCGATGTGGCCAAGGCCATTGCCCTGGGCGCCGATGGCTGTGTCATCGGCACAGCCGAGCTGGTGGCCCTGGAGTGTGTCCGCTGCGCCAACTGTGAAAGCGGCCGTGGCTGTCCCCGGGGCATCGCCACCACCGATCCGGAACTGAGCTGCATGATCTCCGAGGAATGGGCTGAACAGCGAATCACCAACATGTACCTGGCCTGGCGCAAGCAGTGGTGCGACATCTTGAGGCAGTATGGCATGAAAAGCTTGAAAGAGCTGGTAGGTCGTTCTGACCTGCTGGTGCACCTGGACTACCTGGACGAAGAAGAACGCAAGAAATACCGGCCGGCGCCCAGGAAGGCAATGGTTGTGTAGCAAAAATGAAAAATCAAAATGTAAAGAAGGCAATAGGCAACTGGCGTTAGGCCCCGGGCTGGAGCCAGTTTTTTCACATCTCCATTCGCGTTAATTCGTGTTCATTCGTGGTTCCTCGTTACCGGGCAAATCCCCCTGAATCCCCCTTTCGCGAAAGGGGGAGGCAGAAATCTTATGAACAACATTGAACTTTTAAACCAGATAATCGCCTCCCGGGGCGCGCTGCCCCGCGGCGTGTTCGAAAAAGGCAAATCGGCCGAAGAAGGCGGCTGCGGCGTAACCGGATTTATCGCCTCGGTGCCCGTCAGCGGCCGGCACATCTACGAGCCGTCGGTCCAGATGCACAACCGGGGCAACGGGAAGGGCGGCGGCATTGCTGCCGTGGGACTGTCCGCTGCCGACCTCGGGGTATCCCAGGAAGTCCTGGACAGTCATTACCTGCTCCAGGTTGCTTTGCTGGACCCCAAAGTTGGAGCGCCGGTGGAAAACGAATTCATCACGCCCTATCTCGAAGTCCATAAGTCAGGCAGGATTCCCACGGTAGGCGACTACCGCGAAATCGAAGGCCTGGAGGTCCGCCCGCCGGACGTCATGCGCTACTTCGTCCGGGTCAAGAAGAATGTCCTGGAGCGCTTTGTCGAAGAAAACAGGCTTCAGCACATGGACCCGCGCCATGCCGAGGACGAGTTCATCTATCAGAATTCATACCGGCTCAACCAGAAGTTCTACGCCTCACTGGGAGAAAAACAGGCCTTTGTCCTGTCCCATGGACGTGACATAATGATTCTCAAGATCGTGGGCTATGCCGAGAAGGTGGCCCGGTACTACCTGCTGGACAATTTCAAGGCCCATGGCTGGATCGCCCACCAGCGCTATCCCACCAAGGGCCGGGTCTGGCACCCTGGCGGGGCGCACCCATTCATCGGTATGCACGAGGCCCTGGTACACAATGGCGACTTCGCCAACTACCATTCGGTGACCGAATACCTCAAGCAGTACAACATCTTTACCCAGTTCCTGACCGATACCGAGGTCTCGGTGCTGCTGTTCGACCTGTGGAACCGGCACCTGGGTTATCCCCTGGAATACATCATCGAGGCCATGGCCCCGACCACGGAGAATGACTTCGACCGGCTGCCGCCGGAGAAGCAGCATATCTATCGCTACATCCAGCAGAACCACATCCATGGCTCGCCCGACGGCCCGTGGTTCTTCATTATCGCCCGGAACGATCCCGACCAGAGGCGCTTCCAGCTTATCGGCATTACCGATACCGCCATGCTCCGCCCGCAGGTATTCGCCCTCCAGGACGGCGAGGTCCAGATCGGCCTCGTCTGCTCCGAGAAGCAGGCCATCGACGCCACCCTGCAGAGCCTGGCGGCCGAAGACAGCCGGTTCTGCCCGGTGGCCGACAAATACTGGAACGCCCGCGGCGGCAGCTCCAACGACGGCGGTTCCTTTATTTTCACCGTCCGGGATTCCGGGCGCGGCGATGGCTCCAGGGAACTCACCTGCACCAACAAGTTCGGACAGCCGGTCACGGTACCGGCACAGCAGCACCACTGCATTATTGCCGGGCCGGCCAGCGCCGCGCCGGTTTATACCGGAAACAGGGCCCTGGTTGACCTGGCGGCCGGCATGGCCGCCCTTAAGGAGCAATGGCGAGGTAAAATGGCCTCCCTGTCCTTCGAAGCCCTCCTTAGCCTTGGCGGCGAGCTTGAGAAGCAGGCCGGGAGAAGCGATGATCTCAAGGCAAAGGCCATTGAGCTATTGACCTATCTCAACGATATTCCCATGCCGACCGGCGACAAGAAGCGCAGCGCCGTTGTGCAAATCGTCCGCGGCAGCCTGCGCCGCATTTTCGAAGCCACACCGAAGCTGGATGCCGCCGGCGCCGGCGTTTATCGCTACATTGACCTGGCAACGCGGGGGAATCTTCGTCCACCCAGGGGTGACGAGAAGGTCCTGGTATTGAATGCCGGCGGCTTTTCGCCCGAGGGCGACGATTGCGATGCGCGGATGATTGTGGCGGCCTACCGGCAGGGCTGGAAACAGTTCATCGCCTTTGGTTACAAGGGCCAGAGGTTCACCGGCTGTGGCTTTTCGAACAATTCCGACGGCGTCCGGATAGACGTTTATGATAGTTCCGGCGACTACCTGGCTTCGGGCATCGATGGCCTGGAAATGCGTGTTCATGGCAATGCCCAGGACCAGGTGGGACAGATCATGAAGCGCGGCAAGCTGGTTATCTACGGCGATGTCGGCCAGACGTTCATGTACGGGGCCAAGGGCGGTGAGGTCTATGTCATGGGGAATGCCGCGGGACGGCCCCTGATCAATGCGGTAGGCCGGCCGCGGGTGGTCATCAACGGCACCTGCCTCGACTACCTGGCGGAATCTTTCATGGCCGGGGACCCGCTCAACGGCGGCGGCTTCGTCATTTTGAACGGGATCACTTTTGACGGAGACGGCGGCGTCGTGCCCCAGGAACTGCCGTATCCCGGTTCCAACCTGTTCTCGCTGGCCTCGGGTGGCGCCATCTATGCCCGCGACCCGAAAAAGCAGATTGTCGGCGAGCAGCTTAACGGCGGTGAGTTTGCCCCGGTGACCAGCCGGGACTGGGAACTGATACTGCCCTACCTCAGGGAAAATGAACGACTCTTCGGCATCAGGATTGACGACCTGCTGACGGTGGACGCCGTTAGACGCGACTACCAGGATGTCTACCGCAAGGTGCAGGCGGTCAAGCTGGAAGTCCTGGCGGCCAAGGCCCCCGCCCCCACACCCTCCCCGGCGGTCTATGCCGACAAAATCCCTGAAGGCGAAGACGCCGACGCGTAGCGGCATGCTACGAAACTTCCCCCTTTCGCGAAAGGGGGGACTAAGGGGGATTTCCCCCGTCATTGCGAGCGCAGCGAAGCAATCCCGTCCTGGTGCCCTCGACGTAGCGAGATGCTGCGGCGTGCCCGTAGCGGCACGGCGCCCCGTGCCGTTCTTCCCCTTTTGGCAAAGCGCCCGTAGGGGCTAGCCAGGGGGTTGGGTGGTTGGGA
>CAZFEA010000038.1:0-13936 GCA_964518085.1 uncultured Dehalococcoidia bacterium | reverse complement strand
TTCCCCTTTTGCTCGCGACTCACCTCCTGCCATCTAGCATAGCAAACCCTACGAGCCAGAAGCAGCGCGTCGGGCCGTAGCCTCAGACTGAAGGGCTTTCTTGTCTACCTTCTCGCCCGCCACCAGCGGCAGTTTATCAATGAACTCAAGGACTTCCGGGAGCTTATACAGGGCGAGTTTTTGCTCGGTCAGGAAAGCTACCATTTCCTTGAAAGTGATCGGCTGGTCGCCCTTGGTGACCACAAAGGCGCATGCCTTTTCCCCCACCACCGGGTCGGGGACCGCCACGATAGAGGTCGCGGCTACTTTGGGGTGGGTCAACAGGACATTTTCAATTTCGATTGGATAAATGTTCTGCCCGGCCCGTATTATCATGTCTTTCTTGCGGCCTACCAGTACCAGGTCGCCATCCTTATCAAGGTAGCCCAGGTCGCCCATCTTGAACCATCCCTCATGAGTCCACGCCTGAGCCGTGGTCTTCGGGTCGCGGTAATAGCCCGAAACCGCCGCCGGACCACGGGCCCAGACCTCGCCGACTTCGCCTCTGGCAACCTCTTGGCCGTTGTCATCCAGGAGTTTGACTTCGGTCACCCCGGGGACGCCCTTGCCCAGGGTGAGCAAACGCTTCTGCTGAGGGGTATCTATGGGATGAATGGTGAAGCCGCCAAAATCAGTGGCGCCCAGTCCACTCAAGATCACGCCGCCGAGCCTGGCCTCCGTTTCCAGCGCCACCGGGTACGGCAGCATAGCGCCGACGCACCACCAGAGCCGCATGCTGCTCAAGTCATATTTGCCTACACTGGGGTGGCGCAGCATCAATGCCAGGTTGGTGGGCACCACCAGGCCGACGGTGATCTTCTCTTTTTCGATGAGCTGAAATGCTTCCTCCGGATTGAAATGCTCTTCCCAGACGACCCTGGCGCCGACCTCGGGGGCGGTGAAGTAGGCGATGCAGTTGGGACCGGCGCTGGCGGCGCTGAAGGCGCCAAGGACATCCTTTTGGGTTAGTTTGAAGTTCTGGATGAAGGCCTTGTTGGAGAAAATGCGCGGGGCAATGGGGTACTCGACAAACTTGGGGAAACCGGTGGTGCCGGTGGTATGCATGACCAGGTAGAAGTCAGTCCCTTTGCACTTTGTCTTTTCCAGGTAGTCAGCCGGGTAGTTTTGTTCCACGGGCCTGTCCAGCATTTCCTGGACCGACACCGTGCCAGGCGGTACCTTTTCGCCGGCTACCAGGACGTTCCTGAGCCCGGGAAGGTTGGGCCGCAGTGATTGAATCATGTCAAAATAGTTGAAGTCGCGGAATTCGTAGTTGATCACCACGGCCACGGCATCGGTTTGCTGGAGGATGTACTCCATCTCCCGGTGCCGCAGATTTCGCTGTACGGGGATGCAAAGGATGCCCGCCTTCTCGCAGGCCAGCCGGAAAAGGTGAAGCTCGACCGAGTTCGGCAGTTGAACCACCAGCATTTCGTCCGGCTTTATTCCCAGTTCCAGGAGACCCATGGCCAGCCTGTCGATCCGTACCTTTGCCTGTGCCCAGGTGAGCCGGGTCCGCGAGTCGACCGTGGCTTCGGCATCCGGATATAGCCGGGCATTCCGGTCCCACAGGTCCACTATTGCCTGGTCGGTCCATATACCTTTGTGCTTGTTTTCAGCGATGACTTCCTGGGTCAGTCGGACGGGCTTGGCCATGATATCTCCTTGGTTGCTCGTGATTTTTCTTTCTGGGACAGCTTATGCTTGAGGGAGGCCAGGATGAGGGGCAGTACCTCTCCGGCTTTTTCGTGCAGTACTACCGTGGCGCTGGAATCCATGGGCGTCTCCGTCATATTGATGATTACCAGCGCCGCCCCGCCCTGGATGGCATAGACCGGCATATAGGCCGCCGGATATACTACCAGGGTTGAGCCGATAACTACAAAAAGCTCGCAATGCTGCGAATGATGAATTGCTTCCTGGAGGACGTCCTGGGGGAGGGCTTCGCCAAAGAAAACGCCGTCGGGCTTCAAAATGCCCTTGCAGGTCAAACACGCCGGGTCTTCCTCTCCCTCGTCAAGCCGTTTCATTATCTCGGCGGCGGCATAGCGCCTGCCGCAGCTCAGGCACTTCACGAACCTTGTATTGCCATGTAGTTCCAATATCTTTTCCGCGGCCACCCCCGCCTTTTGATGCAGATTATCAACGTTCTGGGTGATAATGCAGTCTAGCTTGCCCATCCGGTCCAGTTCGGCGATGGCATGATGAGCCGGATTCGGCTCATACTCCTTCATAAACATGTCCCTCATAAGTACCCAGTGTTTCTTCCGGTTGGCCGGCGAGCCGGCGAACTTCTGGTAGGTGAACTCGTCGGGGTCGAAACGGCTCCAGATACCCCCGGGCCCGCGAAAATCGGGTATGCCGGATTCGGTGCTTACCCCGGCGCCGGTGAAGACCACCACCGGGTCAGACCTCAAGACCAGGCCGGCAGCTTTCTCTATAAGAAAGTCTTGTTCGGTCATTTCCTCTTACGAGATACTTCCCTGGTGAAAACGGATAACTGGTCTATCAATCTTTTCTTATATCCATCGGGTATGCTGCGCTCTGCCCGCAGACTCTTACCCAGAACACGTATTTTACCAAGAATGAGCTCGTCTTTGCCGATCAGGTACGCCTCACGCAAATAGCGCGCCGCTTTTTCGTAATCGCCGCTATTCAGCGCCAGGTCGGCCAGGGTTTCCGAATAATATCTTTCGCGCCCGTTGATAGCCTGCAACAGCGACTTGAATTTTCTCATATAGTTGGGCTGGTTGAAAAAAATGCTGTAGCTGCGGGCGAAGTCAGAGGGCAGGTTCCGCCTGTCATCGGTGACCAGGATGACCGGCTTGCCAAATCCCTGCATGAGTCCCATCTCCCAGAATATATTGCCGGCTGTACCGGCCGGGAGGTCGGTACTGGAGACGGCCACGCCCAGGACAGTCCCCTGGATGTGCTTGCAAATAGAGCATAGAAAGTCGCCCACGTCCACCAGTTCGGCGCCGAAGATATAAGACATCGAATACTGTTCCAGTGATGAAATCAGGCTGTTAATGACTTTTTCCAGGACCGGGGGTGTCTTATCCGCCGATGGTGCCATGATGAAAGCTGTCCTGGGCAACGGAGGAATAGCCTTGTTGCACTCGTCCAAGGTCAGGGGGCATATGACCATTATCGTTTCCGGATGTTCTTATACGGCCCCGGAGATTGCTTATGCTCGATAATGCTGGCCGTTGTAGTATCGATCTTCACCCATCTCCTGGTTACCGGGTTGAGCGCCTGGATCCTGTTGGCAATCTCTCCCTTCGATTTGTGTGAGCCATCTCGCTTTGTCATACGCCGACTTTATTGTCTGGAAGTACTCCGGGCTAAAGCTCTATATCATACACCGAATTAGCCCTGCCGCAGTAATACAGGCGTTTTTCCAGTTCCAACCCTTCCTTCGCCGGCAGGTCCATGCCCCGGTTGACTGCTGATTTCAGAAGGTTTACCACGGTGGAGTTACGGGCGAGGATCTTGGCCGCCAGTGACGTGGCTTCATTCAATAGTCCGGTTTTCGGGACTACCCTGCTCACCAGGCCGACATCGAGGGCCTTCTGAGCATCGATAAGTTCCCCCCGGAGAAGCATGTCCAGTGACGCGGCGCGTCCGATGGTCCGCGGCAGTGTCTGCGTGGCCCCGGCCGCGGGAATAATTCCCAGGCCCACCTCCGGAAGGCCGAACCGGGCCTCCTCTGAGGCAATGCGGAAATCGCAGGTAAGGGCAATCTCAATGCCGGAGCCGAGCACAAATCCATGGAGAGCGGCGATGGTTGGTTGCGGCAGATTCAGCAGTAGCCACCAAAGGTCCCTTTCCCATCTCGCCTGCCGGGCGACAATGGGAGACGGCGCAGTGAGAAACTCAGTAAGGTCGGCGCCGGCGCAGAAGGCCTTGTCCCCGGCGCCCTTAAAGACAGCAACCCTGATCTCCCGGTCTTCTTTGAGGGCAGCAGCAATTTGAAACAGCTCGTCCCTCATTCTCATATTGTATATATTGAGCACCAGGGGACGGTTCAGCGTGATGAAGGCGACCCTATCCGCTTTTTCAAAGATGACTGTTTCAAAGTTTGCCATGGTGTTCAGGTAACAGGTATCAGGTAACAGGTATCAGGTAACAGGTAATGGGTATCGAGCTACTGACTACTGACTACTGACTACTCTGGCACGCGGCAGCGTGCCGCTACTGCCTCCTGACTACTCCCCCTTGAACTGCGGCTTTCTTTTCTCTCGAAAGGCCCTTATTCCTTCTGTGCGGTCAGACGTGGTATGCATCAGGAAGTAGAGATCGCCCTCCAGCCGGAGGCCCTGATCGAGGGTCAGGTCCAGTCCCTTGATGATCGCTTCCTTGGCGAAGCGCAGGGAGATGGGCGCCCCTGCGGCCACCTTCGCGGCCAGTGCTTCCGCTTCCCGGTTGATATCGCCGGCTATCTGGCCGATAAGTCCCCACCTGAGTGCTGTCGGCGCGTCGATCGTCTCTCCCACGATAAGCATCTCCAGAGCGCGGCTTTTCCCGATCAACCGCGGCAGCAACTGGGTGGCGCCGTCGAAGGGGAAAGACGGCATTGTCTCCGGCGAGAATCCAAATTTGGCCGTGGCAGAGGCTAACCTGATATCGCAGGCCAGGGCGAGTTCAAGCCCCTGGCCGAAGGCATCGCCGCCTATCGCAGCCATGACCGGCTTTTCGATGGAAGCTATGGCGCGGGCTGCCGTAAAGAGACCGGCAATCTGTTCCGGGGTCAATTCACCGTCACGCTCCAGGGCGGCCAGTTCTGTCCAGTCCGTGCCGCGGCAAAAGTTTCCTTCCGTGCCCGTCAGGACGGCCGCTCTCACCCCGTCATCCTGCCGTATGGCGTCGCACACCTGGCGGATGTCCGCCGCCACGGCTGACGTTATGAGATGTTCTCGCAGGGTGACGACGGCGAAGCCATGCTTTTTTTGGAGGTCGACAGTTGTATGTAGCATGAATAAACTGTTCTACCTAACTATCCGGGTCACTGCGATAAGCCTCGATGTAATAATATATCCATTCTGCTATCAAACTCAAGCCCGCCATCAGCGCCCTGGAACGATGTCCCATAGGTAGGGTCGCTCGCGGTACCGACAGCTTGGGTCTATCTGCCTTGACAGAGGAGGCCCGTCTGTCATATATTAGCGTGACGCTGCGCAGGCGGCGTTACCCCGCCATTGGGGCAAGATGCGAAGACACCAGCCCAACTGGAAAAAAATAGGAGGTAAAGAACAATGGGTAGAAGATTTTGGATTTGTTCAACCGTCGCGCTGGTACTGGTAATCCTTATTGGCTGCGTTCAGCCGGCGGCCACTCCGCCGCCGGCCAAGGCCCCGGCAGCCCCGCCAACTGCAGCGCCCAAAGCAAAGGCGACGACACCGGCCGCCGGGCCTGCCATTACCGCTGCGCCTTCTCCTAAGCCCAAGCCGAAGGGAACGGCGCCATCGGGTCCGCCGTTCTACCAGGGCAAGACCATCGAAATCACCGTGGGTTCCACTGCCGGCGGCGGGACCGACACGGCAGCCCGGATCATTGCCGCCGTGCTGCCGAAACACATCCCGGGCAATCCCAGGATCATCGTGCGCAATGTGCCTGGTACTCAAGGGGCGGTGAATGCCAACGTCTTTTTCGAAAAAGGCAAGCCTGACGGGCTGAATTTGATGGAAAACTCCTCCGGTTCGCTTAGCCTGCAGTTGAAAAAGGACCCAATCGTGCGTTACGATCTGGCCAAGTTCAAGCACATCGGCAACATTGCCCGCGCCGGGAGTGTACTATTCGTCAGGAAAGGGCTGAAAGACCGCATCACGGACAGATCGGGGCCGCCGCTGGTGGTAGCCACTGCCGCCGGCAGCGAATCCTGGCAAGCCATGCCGATTTGGGCCAGGGAATTCCTGGGCTGGAACGTCCGGTGGGTCACCGGCTTTCTTGCTACCAGCGAGATGGAACTGGCTTTCAGGCGCGGTGAGATTGACATGCTGGCTACCGCCAACTCCTTCATCATCCGGCGGCTGGTGGAGGAGGGCCTGGCTGAAACGGTAACTACCGAGGGCGCTTTCCGCGAAGGGAAATTTACCAGGCGCCCTGATTTTCCCGATGTCCCCAGCTTTGACGAAGTCCTGGGGGACAAGAAACCCAGCGGCCTCCCCTGGCAGGCTTATCTCGCCTGGGTAGGACCAGGCCTGGTGGACAAGTTCCTGTCCGCCCCGCAGGACACACCTGATAACCTGGTATCCATCCTGGTCGAGTCGTATGAGAGGATGGCCCAGGACCCGCAGTTTATTTCCCTGGTGAAGAAGACGGTCACCGATGTTTACGACATAAGCACCGGCAAAGAGATCAACGACATGATGCGGACGGTGATGAGTGCGCCTCCGGAGGCCGTGCAGTACGGAAAAGACCTGCAGGTCAAGTTTGGCATTCTACCTAAATAGATATTCCTTTGTCTGACCAGGGTTTGACACGCCCCGCAGGGGTGCGATATTATCAGCCATTCTTTTCGACCTGTTTAATTATCGGATCCTGAAGGAGTGAAATATGCAGCGACTCCAATGTGATGTCCTCGTAGTTGGTGCCGGGCTGGCCGGTCTGTGGGCGGCCGCCCGGGCCAAAGAGGTGGCGCCGAAGGTCATCCTCGTGGAAATTTCCCGAACCGGAAAATGCGGCAAGAGCAGTTTTTCCGGGGCCGGTATACTGTGTCCCGACCCATCGGTAGATGACCTGGACGTCTGGCACCGGGAGATATCGCAAAAGGGTCTTTATCTCAACGACCAGGACTGGGTCCGGCTGATGCTGGAAGATCACCCCAAGCGGCTGAAGGACATGGGGGACTGGGGGCTGACCTTCGAGCGGGACAAGAATGGCAAGATATTCCGTCATGTGGGCTTGAACCATGTTGATACCCGCATCACCACAGTTGACAGCCTGGAAATGACGGATGTGATGAGGAGAAGGTTGGAGGCAACCGGAGTAACTATTGTGGACAGGGTGATGATCACCGGCCTGTTGACCTCGGATGGCGCCTCCCCAACTTCGGGAAGCGTTGTAGGCGCCGTTGGCTTCCACACGCGGACCGGTGAGAACTACGTGATCAGCGCCGGTTCTACGGTGTGCACCGCCGGGTCCACCGGTCTTTTTTGGGGGGGCGGCGAAGGCATCGCCCAGGCGTACTGGGCCGGTGCCGATCTCTTCAACATGGAATTTTCCCGGTGCTTCGACGAGATGGGTTTCGAAGACAAATATATAGGCGTCCATCTCAACACCTACCAGCGGCTGGGAATGAAGCTTATCAACAAAGATGGCGAGCGGTTCATGGCCAGGTACTACCCCGAGTTGATGGAAAGAGGACGAAGGGAAGACCTGGGCCTGGCCATCGTGTCAGAGGGAATCCAGGGGAAGGCGCCGATATACATGGACCTGACCCACCTGGATGAAGAGAGCATGAACAAGCTCTATACCTTGCCCACGACAACCCTGGTGGTCAACGCCATGAAAGAGGAAGGAATTGACTTCCGAAAGCGGCCGGTCAAATACGTGGTGACCTCGGGCCCGATCTATATGCGCTGCGGCGGGATCAAGATCAATATTTTCGCGGAGAGCAGCCTTCCCGGACTGTATGCCGCGGGAGAAGCTGCCGGGATGCCGCCGCACGGCACCTACTCGGTGGGTGGGGTGAACCTGGCTACCTGCTGCGTCAATGGCTATCGTGCCGGCGAGTATGCCGCTAGATTCGCCCTGGAAAACGGGGGCAAGCCCGTAATTGAAAAACAGGCAAAGTACCTGCTCAGAAAGACCATGCAGCCGCTCAAGGCAAAGTCCGGAGTGGACCCCCAGCAATTCCTGGACGAGATGCACACCCATCTCAGTCCTGCCAGGGTAGCGGTATTCCGGGATGCCGGCAGTATCGGGGCCTTGCTCGAGAATATCAAGCAGTGGAAGGTGAACACCAGGACCCTAAAGGCTGATGACATCCATGGGCTGGTGAAGGCCAACCGGGTGCCGACGTATCTGCAGTGCGCCGAACTGATCTTCAAGGGCAGCCTGGTACGAGAAGAGACCCGGGCCAACAACATCCGGATTGATCACCCATACCGTGATGATGCCAACTGGCTCCAATGGGTGGTGCAGGGCAGCAATGGCAAGGGGGGATCGTGGGCCAGAAAGGTGCCGGTGCCGCTATACCGCTATCCGGCCAAGCCAAAGGAATATGTCAAAATACCTGTGAACCTTCCTATCAAGAAAGACCAGGGGGTACGCTAAAATGGGAATAAAGAGTTATGACCCGCAGAAATGCATCGCCGGTTGCCAGCTTTGTATTGACGACTGCCCGACCGATGTTTTTGACAGGGACCCGCAGACCGGAAAAGCCCGGGTGGCTTATCCACAGGACTGCTGGGAGTGCCTGTTGTGCGAAAAAGAGTGCCCGGGAAAGGCCCTGAAGATATCCCCGGCGGCTGCGCGCAAGCTCTGGTATCCATTCTAGATATATGATGGCGTAGGGGATAGCGCGGGCTGTAGGGGCTAACCAGCGGGTGTGGTGGTTGGTGTGGGGTACGGTTAGCCCGCATCGCGTGTAGGCCGCACCCGACCCCGGGCGGGCGAGCCGCGCCCCTCGCCACCTCAGGCGTACCCCTTGGCTCGCCCCCACAGCGATCGGATCATTCCACTCTTCTCTACACCGTCAGCCTTCGCGTCGCGGGGGACGCCAGCAGGATGAAGATTGAGAACGCAGATACCACTGCTCCGCCGATAAAGACTGAAAAGGGCGCCCCATAATATTGGGCCACCGCCCCGGCGATGAGGCTGCCCATGGGCTGAAGACTGAAGACCAGGGCATAGATGCTCATTACCCTGCCGCGGAGCTCATCCGGCACCAGGGCCTGTAACAGGGTTTGTACCGTAACCATGTAAAAGTAGTTGCTCATGGATGCCAGCAGGGCAAATCCCATGGACACGTAAAGCAGTCCGGACTGCGAGAACAACATGAGGAACACGCCAAAAAATATCGAACCCGAGAGAAAAAGCCGTCCTTTGTGCTTAATCCCCCCCATGGCCGAGCTGGATAGCACTCCTATCAGCGATCCCGCGCCTACGGAAGACATGAGAAAGGCGAATCCCTCGGAGCCCATTTTGAATACGTCCCCGGCAAAAACCGGCATCAGGTAAACGTAGGACATTCCGAAAAGGCTGTTGAGCAACGTGGCCCCCATGAGGGTGGCGAAGATGCTCGATTTGCGGACGTAATCGATGCCCTGGGTGAGGCTTCGCCATAGGCTCTGCCCTGCCCGGGGGAGTTCACGGGGTATGCGGATAAAATAAATGGCAGCCACCATCAGGATATAAGCCGCGGAGTTCACGTAAAAGAGCACCGCGATGCCTCCGATCTTGAGAAGCATTGCCGCCAGAACCGGCCCGAAAATACGAGTGGATTGCCAGATTACCGAGCTCATGGCGATGGCGCTCATCAGGTGCTTGCGGTCTTCGATAAGGTACGGGATCATTGCCTGGCGGGCCGGCGAGTCGAAGGCGCTTACTACCCCTGACAGGAAAGAAATGATGAGAAGATGCCAGATGTTGACCAATCCGGTCAGCGCCAGGGTGGCCAGGACAAAGTTCAGCACACCATTGCACAACTGTGTCAAAACAACGAATTTTGGGCGGTCGACCCGGTCGGCCACAACTCCGCCGACCAGGGAAAAGCCAAGAGTCCCTGCGGCGTTAGCCCCGCCCACTAGCCCCAGGTACAGGGGAGAACCGGTCAACTCGTAGACGAGCCACAATGAAGCGAAGAGGTGTATCTGGTTGCCGGCTACATAGGCTACCATGCCTGTCCAATAAAGCCGGTAATTACGGTACTGGAAGGCGGCGAGCATGGGGAGGTCTTTGATATGGCCCATATGGTTCGTCGTTGGTGACAGGCGGCCTCGAAAGCGAGGCCGTATATTATAGCGCAAATCCACCTAACGGGTATCCCGTGTTGATACTTATTGACACGGTCAAATAGTCCCTGCTATCATGCCCTCAGGTAACCCCATTTCCCCCTCAGTGCGGAACTCCACGGGGAGGACAACGATGGGCGAAAATGCATTGCAACGATACGGCCAGAGGACGATATCCGGCAGGCGGAGACCAATGCCAGGACAATAATGGAAGAGTCCAAAGTACTCTTCGAAGCCCTGGCAAGAAGCGATTCCCGGGCCCGGATCATGAAACGCATGGAAAAGGCCCCGGTGAGCGGAATGGCCCTGGCAAAGAACGCCCCAAACCCTTTCCCACCATTGACACCCTCCTTTTCAGAATAACGATGGCTTGATGGGATTGCTAGTTGGCTAAGCAAGTGCCTTTTTTGAGCAGCCTCAAACGGCAGCAGTCGAAACGCCTTTACCACACCATTGTTCTCCTGGGAGCAGGTGCTTTCTTCTACCTTTTTGTTGTCCTCGTTCATCCCTTTTTCGGCTTAAACCAGGTGTTGACGGACAAGCTGTTCAGGCTTGAGAAGCCACCCGAGAACATAGTCATCGTCGGCATTGACAATGACACCCTGGCTATCTACGGCCGCCTGGCCGAATGGCCACGGCGGCTCCATGCCCAGTCTGTGGGCAACCTGAGTCAGGCCGGGGCCAGGGTCATCGGTTTCGATGTCCTGTTTATCGATGATTCGCCTGACGATGCCATTCTTGCCGCGGCCATGAAGCAGGCAGCCAGGGTCGTTTTACCGACGGTGCTGGTGGGCCCGGGTCAGGGAGCCATATCATCAGGTACTACTCCGGCGCGGGTCATGAATCCAACTCCGTTGCTTCAGCAGGCCGCCGGTAGGACTGGATATGTCAATATCACGCCGGATGCCGACGGCGTGGTAAGGCGAATTCCGCTCCTCCTTAAAGATAGCTCCGGCGAGTCACATCCGGCTTTTGCCGTAACGATGCTTCATGCCTTGTTTTCGTTGCCGCCGCCTCAATCATCCCCGATGCAGACCAACTCGTTACTGGTGGCGGGACGCAGCGTGCCAGTGGATGATTTTTATCGTCTCCGCATCAATTACGGCATTCACCTGGACCAGTTCCCTTATCTTTCTTACTCAAAAATAGTAAATGGGGATTTCGACCCGGCAACTGTGAGAAACAGGATTGTGCTGGTTGGTATGACAGCCACCGGGGACATTGATAGCTGGCCGGTCCCGGGAGCGATCATGCGTGTTCCCGGGGTGCTGGTCCACGCGGCCACGATGGATACGATATTGAGGCAGAGGTTTCTGAAGGAAGTGAGCATGGCCAACACCGAAAGAATTCTTTTGCTCATCCTGGCCGTAAACGCGGTGGTCCTGCCGCTGGTCCGCCTTCGCTGGCGGGCTGTCATCATAGGCGGCTTCTTGCTGTCTTATCTGGTGTTTACCGTGGTAGCTTTTGACCGCGGCTATATCTTCAACATCGTTTACCCGTTGACGGAGTTTTCGTTTATTTTCATGGGCACGCTGATGTTCCAGGTTGGCAGCGAGCAATCGGACAGACGCTTTGTCCAGGGCCTCTTTGGAAGATACGTGTCTCCCCAGGTGGCGGGCAAGATACTGGACCTGGCGCAGGGAAACAATTTAAGACTGGGCGGCGAAAGAAGAGAGGTAACGGTGCTGTTTGCCGATGTCCGCGGTTTCACCCAGATGAGCGAGAAGATGGACCCTGAGGCGATGGTGAACACCCTGAACACCTATTTTTCTATAATAATTGAGCGGGTGCTTGAGAATAATGGCATGGTCAACAAGTTTGCCGGTGACAATATCATGGCGGTGTGGAACGCACCGCAGGATGAGCCGCAGCACGCCCGGCTGGCCATCAAGGCGGCTCTGGAGTCTCAAGCCCTGATCCTCCTGGCACAGGAGAAAGACCCGTCACTCCCGAAGATCAAGTTTGGATTCGGCATCAACAGTGGAGAGGCATTGGCCGGAAACATCGGGTCTTCAGGCCGGGCCGAGTACACGGTCATTGGCGATGCGGTAAACCTGGCTTCAAGGATTTGCAGTGCCACTCCGGGTGGAGAGGTGTGGGCCGGCAGCAGGACATTCGAGCAGGCGAAGGACCACCTGGAGGCGTGCGAGGCGGGTCAACATGTTTTCAAAGGAAAGACGGAAAAGGAACTGGTTTACCGCATGGTAAATTGCCGGTAACTCGATTTTAGACAGCAATCACCCATGCCCCATTGCCAGGAGGCACCATCAAGGATGAAAGTGGCCTATCATCGCGAGGAGACCCAGTCCACCTCCCCCTTTCGCAAAAGGGGGATACAGGGGGATTTGCCCTTTTTCAAAGGGGGAGACGGCGACATTTTCAGAACAAAATGAATATTACCCTGTGTTTCTCTGTGTCCTTTGTGGTTAAGAGAGCATCGGTAATCTGTGGAAAGGGATCGAACTTGAGGACAATACCGGCCCTGGTTCTTGCCGCCATCATGGTCAGCCTCGTGCTGGCCGGCTGCACCCCGCCGGCCGTGGCGCCTCCGGCCAGCCCCACCCCCGGGGCCGGCGAGGCTACTCCCGGCAAAGAGGCCTGGGAGCAAAAATGGGACTCCACCCTGGCCGCAGCCAGAAAGGAGGGCGCCCTGGTGGTCTATGCCCTGTGGGGTCCCAGGTCGCGCGGCGCCGTTTCCCAGGCGTTCAAGGAAAAATTCGGCATCGACGTGGAGTTCGCCCCCTTTGGCAGGGGCGCTGAGCTCCTTGCCCGGATGCAGGCCGAAAAGAGGGCTGGCCTCAACGTGGTTGATGTCCTGGCCGCCGGCGGGCCGACGCTCATCGCCACGGTAAAGCCCACCGGGCTGCTTGGCCGGATACAGCCTCTGCTTTTCCTGCCGGAAGTAGTGGACCAGAAAATGTGGAAGGGCGGCCAGTTGCCCTTTTCGGACAGGGAAGGCTCGTCCATCGCCCAGTTGGCCACGGCCCAGCGCTTCATGATCTACAATACCGACCTGGTCCGGCAGGGCGAACTGACTTCTTATAAAGACGCCCTGAAACCCCAGTACCGGGACAAGGTGGTACTCAATGACCCCTCGGTCACCGGCTCAGGTAACGCGGTGTTGTCCCACCTGGCGCTGAACATCTGGAACGTCGAAGAGGCGAAGGATTTTCTGCGGCGGGTAGTCAAGGAGCAGAGGGCGGAGATCACCCGGGACAACCGCATTACCGTCGAGTCCGTGGCCCGGGGAAAACATGCCATCGCCCTGGGAGCGCGGGTGGAGACCCAGGCTGATTTCCTGGCCGTCGGCGCGCCCATCGCCCAGGCCCTCACCCCGGACGTTTTCCTTTCTCATGCCGATAGCGTCCTGGGGGTGCCCACGGTATCCCCCCATCCCAATGCCACCTCTATATTCGTCAACTGGCTGCTGTCGAAAGAGGGCCACGCGGTCTTCGTCCGGGGCGCGGGCAATCCCGGGCTTCGGGTTGACGCCCCCACCGAGGGGATCAATGCCATATTCTTCACCCGGCCTGAAGAGAAACTGTACCTGGACTCGGAACAGGCCATCCTCTTCCGCGGCGAGATGCTGGAGATCGCCCGGCAGGTGCTGGCGGAAGCCAGCAGGTAAAGGGAAAAGGGGAAAGGGAAAAGGGAAAAGGCGAAAGGGAAAAGGCGAAAGGGAAAAGGGAAAAGGGAAAAGGGGAAAGGGGAAAGGGAAAAGGGAAAAGGGAAAAGCCAGGAGCAGGATTTGGGATTTGGGTATGAAGGGGCGAGCCATGGTGGGGTGGTGATGCCCGGTGGGGGCGGCTCGCCCGCCCGGCGCCGGTGCGCCGCAAGTCTCGCTTTTTGTGGGACGATTATACCGCAGAGGGCGCCATCAAGTATGAAAATGGCCTATCATTACGAGGAGACCCAGTCCACCTCCCCCTTTCGCAAAAGGG
>CAZFEA010000037.1:0-13986 GCA_964518085.1 uncultured Dehalococcoidia bacterium | reverse complement strand
GGTTACCGTACCGCATCGGCTACCTGGACAAAGCCCTGCAGTACATCAGGGGACACGAAAAGGTGTGGTACGCTACGGGGTCGGAGATCATCGACTGGTACGCCGGCCAGGATTGAAAGGTTGAAAAATTGTAAGGTTGAAAGATTGCCCACCTCCCAACCAGTAGCGGCACGCTGCCGCGTGCCCGTAGCGCGCCACAGCGTGCCGTGGCCGTAGCCGCGAGCCGCTGGCTCGTCGCTACGGCTAAAAGCTACACGGTCACCATGCTTCGAGAGAGGGCATATAAGACCGCTTCGGTCCGCGAAGACACCCCCATCTTGTCGAACATACGGCTGAAATGCCCCTCAACGGTACGTATGCTGATCGAAAGTAACCCGGCGATGTCCTTGTTGCGCATGCCCCTGGCAGCCAAAACCAGTATTTCCCGCTCCCGGGCGCTCAAACGCTCCCCGCTGGCATTGTCAAAAGGCAGGCCGGCGCCAGAGTTCGCCCGGATCATCTCCCTGGCGGACAGGCCGGCAGCCGCGTCTCCCCTGTAGGCGCTTCGCACCGCTTCCACGATATCGGTCGCGCTTGAGTCGGGGGTGAGATAACCTGTCACACCGGCCCTGGTCAATGTCAAAAGATGGTCCGGATCGTCAAAAGCCACTAATATCAAGACCCTGGTTTCGGGAGAAAGTTGTCCGATTTGGAGAACAAAATCGACGCCGTCGCCGGCCAACAACCGGGAATTAACCAGCAGAACGTCCGGTTGCAATCGTCTCGTGATGCCCAGGGCGCTTTGTTTGCTCCGGGCTTCCCCTACCACCACCAGATCGGGATGTTGCTCCAGAATTTGCCTGGTACCCTCGGTGACCAAGGACTGGTCTTCGGCAAGGATAATTCTAATTGGTTCCATGTAAAACAGAAACGTACCAACCAACCCGTTGTTACAGATCTCCCCCTTTCGCAAAAGGGGGATACAGGGGGATTTTGCCTGTTTCTTAAATCCCCCTTAGTCCCCCTTTTTCAAAGGGGGAGACGGCGGGATTTTCTATCCATCTCTGCTCCTGTTGCGCGGCGGTCGCCGGTAACTGTACAATATGCTAACGCAGCCTGCGGTCAGACGCGAGTTGCATTTTGCCCGGTGACCGCAGCAGGAGGAACTCCGTGACGGAACAATCTCAACAACCGAAGAAGCGCGTTCTGGTAGTAGACGACGAGCAACGAATACTGAAGTTCATCGGACTGATGCTCAAGGTCTCGGGCTACGAGGTGATCATCGCGACCAACGGAATGGAAGGGTTGCAAATGGCCCAAACCCAGAAACCCGACATCATCCTGCTCGATATTATCATGCCGGTGATGGACGGTTTTGAGATGCTGCGCAGGCTGCGCAGCTTCTGCAATATACCGGTGATCGTCTTCAGCGCCCGCGGGCAGACCTCTGAAAAAGCACTGAGCCTCGGCGCCAATGACTACATAGCCAAGCCCTTCAAGCCTGAGGAGTTAACGGAGAGGATTGCCAACATACTGGGGAAGTAGGAGATAGGGGAAAGGGAAAAGGGAAAAGGGAAAAGGCAAGAGGGGAAAGGGAAAAGGAAAAAGGGACGGGTAACGGTTGATAGGTGACCGCTGGTGGGTAACCGCTAATTGCCACAGCCAATGCCCAGCAGCTAAGTGATGGTGATGAGGCCCTGGCGGATGCCAACCACGACGGCTTCGGTCCGCGCGTTGGCATTGAGCTTGCGGAGGATTGAGGTGACGTGGTTCTTTATGGTCTGTTCGCTGATGGTCAATTCGGCGGCGATCTGTTTGTTCAGAAATCCGCGGGCAATGTAGTTCAGTATTTCTGTTTCGCGGGCGGTCAGCGGAGAAATAAAGGCATCAGCCTCGCTGCGCCAGGAAAGTTCCTGAAACTGCTTTAGCACCTGTTCGGCCACCCTGGGGCGGGTGGTCAAACTCTCGTTGATAGGATGTTCTCCCCGGGAAACCCGTTTCACCGTTTCGATCAATGCCTCCGCAGTGACTTCTTTATCCAGATAGGCCGCGGCCTGCCCTTTCAACGCCTGGAATAGCTGGCTGTCATTCAAATTTGTAGTCAGCACGATGAGCGCGATATTGGGCGAACGTTGCTTGAACTTCCGCGAAAGGGCCAGTCCGGCATCCGACGAACCATCGATATCAATAATGGCAACGTCGGGAGGCAGGGCATCGATTGAGGCGATCAACGCTTCGTTGAACTCAGGCATGGAGGAGTACTGGATATCGGGGACCTGGGCGAGGGCGTGTTCGATGCCCCGGCGAAAGAGGGTTTGATGACTCAGGATCAGGACTTGGGTTTTGTCTCGGTTCATAACCACCAATTATTGACATAAAACATGCCACTGTCAATCCCCCGTCGGGGTGATTCCAAAAGTACCTGGGAATTAAGTACTAAAAACGGGCCACGTACCAGCCAAGGATTTCTTTTCCCGCCACCAGGTTGGCGAAGGCCCCCAGGGACAAAAAGGGCCCGAAGGGAATTGCATCCTTCCGCTTCTTCATGCCCAGAAGCAGGATAAGACCCCCGGCAACGCCGCCCAAGATCATGCCCAGGAAAAGGGCCACAAAGACAAACGGAAAGCCGGCCGTGGCGCCGATCAGGGCGGCCATCTTCACGTCACCCATGCCCATGCCGCCCCTCGAAACAAGATATATCACCAGCATCAGGGCCACTCCGGCGGCAGCTCCAATCAGTCCGCTCACCAGCCCGGGCCGGGCCAGGACAAAGTTCAGGGCCAGGGCCAGCGGGACTGCCGGGTACACAATCATATCCAGAATCAGTTGGTGCTCCAGGTCTATCACGCCGATCAGGAGAAATATTAACCCGTAGACGGCGATGGTCATGAAACCCGGGCCGATCCCATAAAGATGGAAGGCAAACAGGAACAGGAGCCCCGACAGCACTTCTACCCATAGTACCCGGCGCGGCACGGCCATACCGCAGTAGGGACAGCGACCCTTTTGCCAGAGAAAACTAAAAACGGGTATCAGGTTGTGGATTGCCAGCCTCCGCCCGCACGAATCACAGTGGGAAGGAGGGGAAACGACAGAACCTCCCGCCGGCAGGCGGTCCGCCAGGACATTGAGAAAACTCCCCATGGCCATCCCGAAGAGGGCTACGAAAACATATTGAAGGGTTACCATGGCTGTGATTGTCTACCCTTTCAGCCGGTAAGTCAAATTACAGGTAACAGGTATCAGGCCGGGCGTAGCGGCACGGTGCCCGTGCCTGGGAGGGGCGACAGCTAACAGGTATCAGGTATCGGCTTGTAGCTTGCACAGGACGTATGTAGACCACCGTATGCCATGACCTTTTTCCCATCCTGAAATGGTACTTCCAGTGGATTGCCAGCCAGCCGCGCAGTGTTATGCTATGTCCAAGCTAAACAATTTCAGAAAGGAGGAAAATAGCATGGTTAAGAAATTCTTCAAGCAGTTCCGCCGGGGGCAAAAGGGGTTCACTCTCATCGAGCTCCTGGTCGCCGTCTCGATTTTGGGCGTCCTGGCGGCGGTCGCGATCCCGAACATCACCAAGTTGATCGGTTCGGGTAAGACCGAAGCCGGCGTCACCGAACTGCAGAACGTCCAGTTGTCGGTGACCTCGGCCATGGCGCAGGAGAAAGTCAGCTCCATCACCGGCGGCACCCTGTCCAGCGCCGCGGACCTGACAGTCGGGACGACAACCGTCGGCACCTTCATCACCGGCGGCAACGGCAGTCTGAATGGCACCTACACCATTGCCAACGATGGCACCGCGACCCAAACAGCCTATCCCTAAATATCCATCATAGCTTAACCATACAAACAAACAAAAAGCCTGCCGCGTGACGCGGCAGGCTTTTTGTTATTTGGCGTGCCGGGCTTCGCCCCTACCGTCGTCGCAATGCCTGCTGAGGAACCAGCGCCTCCGCCTCGATCAACCCCGCCACCTGGTCAGGCTCATTGGCAAAAGAAAAGAGGTTGTCCCTGTCGATGGTCCTGTCACGGTAAAGCGCCACCAGCGCCTGGTCCAGGAGCTGCATACCTTCGCGATTACTTGTGCGGATAGCGTTGGGGAGTTGGTATAGTTTGCCTTCCCGGATCAGATTTCTAACGGCAGAATTGGCCAGCATTATTTCAGCGGCCACAATTCTCCCTTTTCCGGTAATGCGCGGCACCAGCGCCTGGCACAACACGCCGAGCAACAATGTCGATAAGCGTGATTGGGCGAAAGGCCGGTCATGGGTGGGAAACAGGTCGATAATGCGTTCGATGGCGCCGGGGGCGCTTGACGCGTGGCCAGTGGTCAAGACCAGGTGCCCGGTCTCGGCAATAGTCAAAGCAGCGGCAGCCGTTTCCAGGTCTCGCATTTCACCGACGAGAATAACATCCGGGTCCTGCCGCAGCACATGCCTGAGGGCCTCGGCAAACGACAGCGTATCGGCCCTCAGTTCACGCTGGGTTATGGCGCACTTCTTGTTGGAGTAAATGTATTCCACCGGGTCTTCAATAGTTACAATGCGGCGTTTCTCGGTGTTGTTCAGGTGTTCAATCATGGCCGCCAGGGTGGTCGATTTGCCGCTGCCGGTGGGCCCGCTGATCACGACCATGCCCCGCCTTCGCACGGCCAGCTCCTTGCATACCCTGGGCAAATTCAATTCCTCGATAGTGGCTATTGCCAGGGGCAACAAGCGGATGACCATGGCGATGGACCCCCGCTGCAAGGCCACGTTACACCGAAACCTGCCAACATCTTCCAGGGTATAGCCGAAGTCCAGCTCCAAAGTCCGGTCGAACTCGGCTCGGTCCTTTTCGGTAGTTAACTGGTGGAGACATGACCTCAAATCGTCGGGATTCAATACCGCCATATCGGCCACCGGATTTAGAATGCCATCGATGCGCAAAAGAGGCGCGCTTCCCGCGGCCAGGTGAATATCGGAGGCTTTTGAGGATTTGGCCAGCTTCAGGAGAGCCAGTATGTCCACTATGGTCGCTCTTTCAACAAAAAGGTAAATTCCACTCTATCGCCGCTCCCCTTGTCATCTACCCTGGTTAAGCTGGCAATTATCACTTCAGCGAACCGGTCGGTAGCCTCCAGTTTCCGGGCATATTGCAGGACATCCTCCTCCCTGGGCAGCCTGCCTTTGACCGATATGGTCCCTTTTCCATAGTTAATGTTCGTGATCCGGACATCCTTGTAGAGGTTCTCCATCAAAGCTATGAAATTGCCGTTCAGGGTATTCGAAGCCACCCTCATGGTCCTGATGGCGGCCACCATACCGCCATAAGCCCCTTCGGCGGTGGCGGCCCTTTTTTCCAACGCTGCTACGTCTTTCTTAAGCTTCTGCTCCTCGACCTGCCTCTGAACAATAAGACGGTTGGCCCCAGCAAGCTGGCTGCGCATCGATTCGATATTCGCTGTGGCCCCTTGCAAAACAATTGCCACCGGGACCAGAAGAGCGGCAATGCCGGCGGTCAGCGGCATGGCCACGGCCCGTAGCAGTGATGGTGGTTTCTCGCGGTAGGCCTCGGGCAGGGCATTCACATTGGGAGAAGCAGTTGCCCACCTCTTGGACTCCTTTAAAGCCAGGCCAATATTGACCAGGTAGGGACCGGCATCAGGCAACTGCCTCCATGATAAGGGCGAAGCCAGAAATGAAAGGGGATGTCCTACCTGCTCGGCCAGGCTCTGCGCCAGTTGCGGCTCCAGGGCAAGGTCGCCGGCAACATAAAGGGGCGCAGCGGGATCGAGGGTGTTACCGCCATTGCTGGCATTATAGAACTCCAGCGTCCGCTGCACGTTGTCCGATATTGTTTTGAACTTGCCGGCTACCGGACCGTCATCCAGTGGAACGGTCCGTACCGGCTGAGGAACTCCGCCGGCAATTACGATGATATCGCACTCAGCGGGCTGGACATCTACGATTATTGCCGGTCCACTGACCAGCCGCGCCAGGGCCAGGGGCTTGATATCAAATAGCCGCGGCTTCAGCCCGGCCCGGGTCATGGTGCCAATCATGGCATCGACTATCCTGCGAGGCACGGCGACAACAAAGGCCGGCACTTTCTTGTCTTGCACCTTGCCGGTGCGCCATGAAAGGTAAAGTTGCTCCAGGGGCACGGGCAAGACCTTTTTGGCCTCCCGGATCACGGTCTCGCCCAACTTGAATTTCGATGTCGCCGGAAATGCCATCGGCCTGGACAGAGAGTGAAGCCCGCTAAGACCAACGACCACCTTCTTAGTCTTGATCTTCTGGCTCCTGAAGGCGGCGTTCAATATCCTGGCTACTTCTACCTCGTTCACGATCATGGCGCCCCGGACCATGCCGGGTTCCAGGGGTACACGCGCCCATTTGCTGACCTTGCTACCCCTGGTAATAAGGACCTGCAGGGCCGTGTCGTCGATGTATACGGTGACAACCTGTCTGGCCATTTAGCCCTCGCCGTCGTAAGAGTAAATTACGAATTGAATGGTAGCCACTGCCGGCCCAGGTTCGCCTGCGGCGCCGGGCCGTCCGATAGTAATCTCAGCGGACTTGACCATTTCCGCGGGAAATTTCTGGCTCAAGGCGATCATGAACTCGGTCAACCATTCGATATCTCCCTGGACTTTGACCGTTATTGGCATGGCCTGGACCGACACGCCCTGTAACTTTTCCTTTTCGAAGCCTTTGCTGGTGATTTCGGCAATCTGGAGATTCATCGACGCAGCCGTCTCCAGCAGGATGTCAGTGGCCGGTATGCTCCTGGGAGAACGGAGAACATCTCCAGCCTCCGCCCTGGTCCTTTCGGCGGCGACGGCGATGCGTTTTTCGAGGTCGGCCTTCTGGCGGGTCAATTGCCCGATCTGAGGCATATTCAGTTTCTTTCCGGCCGTGGCCAGTTCCATGGAAAGTTTCCTGCTTTCAGTGATCTGGTCCGAGCGGGCCGTCCACAAAAAGAGGGAAATTCCAACAGCGGCAAAAACAATGGCGATAAGCAACTGCGCAGTAGGGCTTAACCTGGACATTATTTATTCACCTCCCAGCTCAGAATGTACGACATGCCGCTATCAGCCATCAAGGCATCCGCCCTGATCCTCGACACCACGGCGCCATTATCCGGCCGGGTGGCCGAAGCATTTATGATATAGAGACCGCCGGCTATCGTGCTCAATGTATGAACATCGGTCCTTTCCGCCACCAGCCAGGAGTAATCCCCGGAGAACTCATCAGGACCATCCAGGTAAAAGGACTGGGTGGCTACCGGATTGTGCCGGTCCACGCTGGGCCGCGGTGTTTCGAACACCCAGTTGACCATTTGCACACCGGAAACGTCCATCACGATATCGGGTTCCCTGGTGGACAAATTCGAAGGAAAGCCGCCGGCAGACCCGGCCACGTAGGTGAAACCGGTGGGCAGGTGCGCCCCGATCTCCCTTATGTGGACCACCGGGGTGCCAGACTGCGGCTGCCAGGTGGCGGTAACGGTATATTTGTATGCCTGGGCGCCTTCGTCCCAGACCATGTCCCCGGTTATCGTCAGATAATCGATGTGGCCGGTCACCTCGACCAGTTGGCCCATATACAGGACATACCTGCCTTTGCTCGTCACCTCCATGGCCACATTCAGACCGTTGACCGGTTCTGTAAGCTGTGTGGGAATAGCCTGTCCGTTGCGAGCGGCCCAGATTACCCGTTCCACACCGGCATCGGCAGCGTACCTTCCCCTTATCCCTTCATCCACCTTATGCATGGACCGCACGCTGCTGGAAGCGAAACCGATGGTTGGCACAAGCATCAGCCCACCCACGACGACGAGGGCAAGCACCAGGGGCAAGGCATAGCCTTTTTGATCGCGCCATGCTTTCTTGACGTTTGTTGCCATTAGAGGTATCTTAGCCGGCAAGAATTCCCCGGAAAATATTCGGTACCACATTAGAAGAAATTTGGCCGCCGGCCGACTTCAAATTCGCGGCTTCTAACCGTATTTCCAAAGCGACTGGTCAGTTTCACTGCCAGCTTGAGGTCTTGAAAGCTGACTTTGCTGGTGTTCTGCAGATCTATCGGATCGTAGTAAATGTGTTCGGCTACCGTGACCTGTTCGTCCACCCCGGAACTGGTGATGTGGGTGCGTACCAACCTGCCAACCCCGTTGTACACACCGTCGAAACTATAGGTCACAGTGTGGGCTACTGCTCCCTCGCCATCATAGTTGTACGAAGTCCAGCCCAGGACCAGGAAATCGGGATACGTAAGGGTGCTGATGGTGACCCTTTGAGCAGACTCAGCGTCCCGGCTGATCCAGTATGCCGCAGTCTGGATTTGCCGCGACGCTGTCATGCGGTCGGCGCTGGCCGGTGCATACTTGATCAATTGCCAGGTAGCGATAGTGGCCCCAATGGCAATCAGGGCCGCGATGGCGATAGCCACCTGCAACTCCAGGACACCGACGCCTCGCTCACCTCTGCTCACCGGTTCACCTTGTATCCTTCCAGGGAGGCAAGTTCTTCACCATCTCTGACGATGCGGATGGTTACTTTCTGGATGCCGGCGCCGGCATCAGCCACGGGGACTACATATGCCGAACCGGAATATCTTTCGTAATCGCTTGTTGCCGGCGCGGCGCGAAGCTCATAGGAGGTAGCCCCGGAAAGGTAAGGGGCCTTTTTTACGTACTCCATCTGGATTTCAGCCAGGCTCTGAGCGGTTGCCCGGCGCTCCGCGGCCGAGGTATATTTCTGGGCCGCCGCCAGCCCGGTGAGCAACACCACCACCACAATTCCCATGATGCCGAGGGCGACGGCCGTTTCGAGCACGCCAATACCGGACTGAACCGCCCACCTCCCCCTTTTGCGAAAGGGGGAGGGAGCAATCATCCTCCCCCTTTGAAAAAGGGGGATTGAGGGGGATTTAGAGCCACTAATCCTGGCACGCGGCAGCGTGCCGCTACGTCTTTCCGGCACGGCGCGCCGTGCCGCTACGGATCTTCCCATTACTTCAATGCCTGCCCGTAAATGGAATACATCGCTGAGACCATGGAGAGGGTGATGAGACCTACCCCCGCGCCGATCAAAACAGTCATTGCTGGCTGGATAAGTCCTACCAGGGTCCTGGTGCGGTCGTCGACTTCAGTTTCGTAAGTCTGTGCGACCGCCATAAGAGTCGTATCCAGCGTCCCCGTCTCTTCTCCCACGCTGATCATCTGAACAAACATGGGCAGAAAAATAGGGTGCCTCGACATGGGCGCGGATAACCCCTCTCCCCGCACCATGCTTTCTCTTACATCGGTCAACGCCTTGGAAATTACCCGGTTATTGCAGCCGGCGATGAGCTGGGACATTATCTCGGTCATGGGCAAACCGGCCCGGAAAAGAAGGGATATGCTGCGACCGCAGCGTGCCAGCTCTTTAAGATGGACAACTCTGCCGATAAGGGGCATTTCCAATATAGCTTTGTCGGCCCTGTACCTGCCCGGTTCGGTCCGCACAAATAGATACAAGGAAATTATCCCGGTGGCCATGAAAATCAACAGGAACACTCCATAACGCTGAAATTGTTCGTTGGCGGCGATCAGCATCCTGGTGGCAAAGGGCAATTCGGCCCCAAAAGAGTCATACAGCCTGGTAAAAGATGGCAACACGAAAGTGACCATGACGCCGGTAGCCAGGACGGCAACCAGCGCTGTGATCAGGGGGTACATCAGGGCGCCCTTTACCCCTTTGGCCGCGGTCAGCTCTTTTTCCATGTAGTCAGCCATTTGCCGCAGCACTACTTCCAGGTTTCCAGTCTGCTCACCCACCTGCATGGTGCGGCAATATATAGGGGCAAAGACTTCAGGATGCCTGGACAGCGCAGCGGAAAGCTGGCTCCCATTTCGCAAGTCTGCCACCGCCTCTTCCAGCACCCTGACCAGGTACTTGTTGGACACCTGGTTCTGCAGTAGCTGGATCGAGGTGACTATATCCACGCCGGATTCCAGCAACAAGGCAAGCTGGCGATAGAACAGGATGATCTCCGCAGGTTTGGTCCTGAACATTCCCATGAATAGCGAACCGGTGGCCGAACTGTGGACTACGGGTTTAAGCTCTATTGAATGATAACCCGAGCAACTCAGCATCTCTCTGGCCACATTCTCGCTCGAGGCGGAAAGTGTCCCCCTGGTTAGCCGGCCTTTGTTTCCCTGGGCTACATACTGGTAAACGATGGAACTTCTCCTGCAATTACCGGTTCCCTCTCCCATGGTGGGAGAGGGAACTGAGTACTATTCGACGGTGTAAGCGTTCCGCAGCACCTCGGCTGGTGTGGTAATTCCTGCTTTGACCTTGGCCATGCCGTCTTTGGCGAGCGAGACCATGCCGTCCTTGATTGCCTGCAGCTTAAGGTCCGCCGTCGACATGCCGGCGAGAATCATCCTCCTGAGTTCGTCATTCATCTGCAATATCTCGAAAATTCCGGTGCGCCCGCGGTAACCGGTGAATGTACAGGACTTGCAACCCCTGCCGTACATGAATTCATCCCGTTCCTCTCCGGTCTCATGGGCATAGGCCATCTTCTCGGTAAAAGACACCTTGACCGGCCGGGAACAGTCCGGGCAAATACGCCTGACCATTCTCTGGGCCACCACCCCGATCAACGTGGAGGATACCAGCAACGGCTCAATACCCAGGTCCAGCATCCGGAAGATGACGCCAGTGGCATCGTTGGCGTGGATAGAAGATAACATCAGGTGGCCGGTGAGGGCCGCCTGGACGGCGATGTTCGCCGTCTCGGCGTCCCGGATTTCTCCCACGAGTATGACGTCAGGGTCAAGCCGCAATATCGAGCGCAATCCGGCAGCGAAGGTAATGCCGGACTTGGCATTAACCTGGATCTGATTGATATTCCTGGTCTGGTACTCTACGGGATCTTCAATGGTAATAATGTTGCGTTCGTTGTGGTCCAGGGAATTCAGGGACGCATAGAGAGTGGTAGTCTTCCCGGCGCCGGTGGGACCGCTGACCAGCAACATTCCGTAGGGACGGCAAAGCATTTTCTGGTATTTGTCCAGGCTTTCGGGAAGGAAACCGAGTTGTGCCAGGCCCAGTGCGCCACGGGACTTCTCCAGTATCCTGAGCACAGCCATCTCCCCGTAGATCGTGGGGACAACGCCGACCCGGATATCGATCACCTTTCCCTTGGTTTCGATCGAAAACCGGCCATCCTGCGCCCGGTGGTGGTCTGCGATATTCATATTGGCCAGTATTTTTATCCTGGAAATCAAGGGGATGGCAGCCGAGAGAGGAATTGAGATAGCATTGCGCAGAGTCCCGTCAATACGGAAACGGACTCTCAACGTGTCATCCTGGGGTTGCAGGTGGATATCAGACGCCCGTGCCTTGACGGCTTCCTCGATTATCAAGGTCAGGGCCTTGACCACGGGCGCATCGACCAAGATTTCGCGCCTGATCTCAGCGGCCACATTTGGCAGTACAATGCTGGAAACGTGCTTCTCTATCTCATCAAAGGCCTTGTAGTTGAAATCAATGGCATCCAGGATGTCCTCAACGCTTGCCGGCGCGGGGTCGATGCGCATCTGGCTCTGGGCTGTCAGGGCGTCCAGGGCGAACAGGTCAACGGGGTTTGCCATGGCCACTCGCAGCGTGTTGCCGCTTATCTCCACGGGAATTGCCAGGTACTTGCGGGCCATCGCCTCCGGTATCAACGCCAGGGCGGACGGCTCGGGGGAACTGCGCAAGTGAGCTTGAGATGTGACTCGAGGGGCGACAGCGTTCTTCATGGTACTTTGTCCCGAGACCATGGTATCTGAATTATCGTTTGCCATCAATAGTACTTTCGGTAGCTGAGCCAGGGTAGGGTCATGGTTACTTTTGTATGTCTCGCCTGGTGAACGCTATTTCCTGATTGCCAGCGTCCGGGCAATCGGGACAAAAATCTCTACCAGTTCGGGATCGAATTGGGAACCGCTGCAGCGGCGCAATTCCTCAATAGCCTCGGCGCTGGACATGGCCGGGTGATACCGCCGGTTTGAGATCATCGTGGCAAAGGCATCGGCGACGGCCAGTATGCGAGCCTCCAGCGGTATCTCTTTACCTTTCAAGCCGTCGGGATAGCCGAGTCCGTCATAAGATTCATGATTATGTAAAATAATTGGCAAGCAGGGCGCCAGGCTGGCCACCGGACTGATCATGGTAACGGCAAGCTGGGTGTGCTTCTTCATGACCTGCCAGTCGTCCGGGCTGAGGCTTTCGCTCTTGCTCAGCACTTCATCAGGAACACCGATCTTGCCGATGTCGTGCAGCAGGGCGGCTATTTCCACGATGGCGACTTGCTCCGCGGGCAAGGCCGCGGCCCTGGCCAGGGCCGCGGCGTAAACAGCCACCAATCTTGAATGCGCCGCAATGAAACTATCTTTGGCCTCGGCCGCTGCTATCAACGCGTGGGCAGCCGCCAGGGCTCCTTTACCGTCCCTCAGACCAGACTCCTCATCGTCACTGTTCTTGTGAATCTCAGAGAAGAGGCATATACGATTTCCCCCGGAACGTTTGCAATAGTATAGGGCATCGTCTGCGGCCCGGACCAGCTCGGTAAAGCTCCGGCCTTCTCCGGGCAAGGCGGAAATTCCCATGCTCAGGGTAACCCCTGCCCCCTGCGCCTGCATTCGAGTTGCCAAACGGGATTGCACCCGTTCGCATACCACCCGGGCATCCTGAGCGGATGTTCCAGGGAGAAGAAGGGCAAATTCATCGCCCCCATACCTGAAAACAAGGTCAATGTTTCTGACCGTTTCCCGGGCAGCCTGGGCGACCTGCTTGAGAAGTTCGTCCCCCACTCTATGCCCGTAGGTATCGTTATAGTGCTTAAACCGGTCCAGATCGAATAACACCAGTGAAAAATTCCCTCCGTACCGGAAGTGCCGGTTAACTTCCTCGGTTACCCGCTCATCGAAATACCGGCGGTTGAAGACCCCGGTCATCATATCTGTGATGGCCATCTTCTCAATCCTGGCATGCACTTCTGCGTTCTCAATGGCCAGGGCTATGCGCCGGGTTATCGTCTCGACCAGCTCGATGTCACTCTTATCATACGGACCCTTCGGCTCTTTCCCGGTAAGGGCCAGAATCCCCACCAGCTTGTCGCGACTTATGAGAGGCGCCAATAATTCAATTTCAGCCCGTTTGAGGGCATCTGCTTCTTCAGCCGGCAAATGCGAGAATTCGGGCAAATTGCCCAGGCTCTCCCGAAACAAGGGTTTGCCCTCACGCAGCAGCCATCCGGCAATCGGGCTGTCAGGCCCGATCTCGAACGTCCACTCATACCCGTGATGACCGATCACCGCGGACAGAGCAGGCTCGCTTTCAGCAGTGTCGATTTCCGGGACCATCAAATATGCCTCCCTTGCCCTGAGGGCCGCAGTCACATGTTTGATGGTTTCGTTCCGCAAGTCATCTATCTTGATGATGGTGCCAGCCCTTGCGCTGAAATCAACCAGCAGGCGACGGTGGTCGTGGGTCCTGGGATACAATAGCTCCTCGACCTTTCGACTGAGTATGTCTCGAACGGGATCCGATACGAGGGCCATGCCCAGAGCAATCCCGGTGGCCAGAGCAATCCCGGTGGCCAGCGGCACAGTGAGCTGGCTCAATTCAAATCCAAACCATTCACGAACCAGGTAGAGAATGGCGAGGTAGATCACCGTCAGAGCCAGGATAATGCCGGCAAGAACCAGCCCTCTCTTGGCGACCAGTTTGTAATCGATCGGTTGCCCTTTCAACCTGGCACCGCCGCGGCGACAGGCGGAATAATGCAATGAACGTTCATAGGTGAGGCCATTATTGGCCACGGCAGGCACTATGTCAATTACCCCCGGCGCAAATTCCACCCGTACGCCGATACGAAAAATAGCTGTGGTACCAAAGCACTATTACCAAATAGTACCGGGTAAAAAGCTGCTCCGAAAATACCGGTACCACAGGCGTCCCCGCCTGTGGGGACATGGTTTTTC
>CAZFEA010000036.1:3064-14199 GCA_964518085.1 uncultured Dehalococcoidia bacterium | reverse complement strand
GAAGGCGGCCCCAAAGCCATAACCGAGGCGATGGCCACTGGTGTCCCGATAGTAAGTACCAGAGTTGGTATTGCCTCTGAAGTGATAACTGACGGCTACAACGGCTTTGTATGCGAGATCGATGATGTAGACGCCCTTGCGGCAAAGGCAGGAAGAATCCTGGCCAATAAGGAGTTGGCCGATCGACTGGCAAGCAGTGCCTTAACGACGGTCAAAGACTATTCCTGGGAGAATGTGGCCCGGCAGTTCTATGACAAAATATATGGTAGTCTTATTAGCAGCAGGCGCCAGTAACCCTTTGAACATCGTAAGAACAGCAGTGTCCCCGGTCCTCAGGAACCGGACCACAGTGAGGTTACTGGTCCGCCTTTTAATGCGTGTACATAACTTCTGCTACGCCGCTATTTCAACACTAGCGGTCGAAGTGGAGAACGGAATCCATCCCAAACACCGCATAATGGATTATCACCGCTTCTTTACTGATAATATACGGAGTCAAGATATGGTTCTTGACATAGGCTGTGGGAACGGCTATCTCACTTCCTCGGTTGCGAAGAAGGCCAGGAGCGTCGTCGCCGTAGACCTGAACCAGGATAATATAGAAACGGCCAAGAGACGATTCCACAGGGACAACGTCAGCTATGTTTGCGGAGATGCCACTCGCCTGGAATTTGCAGGTGAGTTCGACGTAGTTGTGCTGTCCAATGTCCTTGAACATCTGGACAACCGGGCGGCGTTCTTGAGTACCCTGAGTAAAAGAGCAACGCGGTTCCTGATTCGAGTGCCCTTGATCAACAGAGATTGGCTCACCTACTACAAGAGAGAACTCGGGGTGGAGTACCGCCTTGACTTGACACATAGGATTGAGTACACACAGGAAAGCTTCGAGAAAGAGGTCGCGGAGGCCGGGCTCGTGGTGGAAGCGTCATCACTTCAGTTTTCCGAGATTTGGGCCGTGGTTACAGCTAAGTCTGGCCGCTCTCAGCAACCGGAGACCAAGTGAGATATATTACCTGGGAGAACCTGAGAGCCGCGGCTACGAGTCACCGGTTCCAGAGCAAGATTATCAACTTCGCACGGTGTCAGGCGGACTTCTTCTTTAAGAACAAAGTGGTAAAGTCCTTTCCCTACACCGCCGCCCTGAATACCACTAACCTCTGCAACCTGAGGTGCAAGTTCTGCGAAATTCATTACTTCTATAAGAAAGCCAAAGAAGTCTCGGGAAGGGTCTTTCCCAACCATATCAGCCTTGAAATACTGGAAAACGAGAAAGAGTGGCTGCCTTATGTCGGAACAGTGCACGTTTCCGGGGCCACCGGGGAACCCTTTGTCAACCCGGACATACTGCGGGTCATCGCCTATCTGAAGAAGCAGGACATCAGCCTGTCGGCGGATACCAATGCCTTGCTGATCAGGGACAGCATGGCCGAAGAGCTGGTAAGACGCAAGTTCGATTCACTTTCGGTCTCCCTGCATGCCGGCGACAAGGAAACGTACGCCGATCTCCAGGGCGGTGATTTCGACCTGGTGGTGTCCAACCTGAGAGACCTGGTCAGGCTGAAGCGACAATACGGCAGTCCCTACCCCAGGATCAATATCAACTTTGCCCTGAATCGAAGAAACGCGCCCGGCGCCGTCAGTCTTCTGGAGCTGGCAAAGGACATTGGCGTCGACCGCGTCAACGTGTATCACTATTACGACGGCAGAAACGCCCTGGACAGGGATGTCTCCTTTTACTTTGACGTCGAAAGCGGCAACAAGCTCCTCCGGGACCTCTATGAACATGCCGTCAGGATCGGCTTGCCCGTCGCCCCGGCGGATCCCCCTTACCTGTCCGACTTCACTGCGGCCAGGGAAAGCAGTCAGCCGGCGCAACCCTGTTCCGCTCCATGGACGGCTATCAGGATCAAGGGCTGCGTGGAATACGAGAACTGCCACTACCTGGGCGTGTGCAACAGGATATTGCTGCTGAGGATGGATTACCGCAAGTTCTACCAGAATAAGGCCAATTCCTTTTCCAGGCATGTCTGGAATCATCCCGTGTTGCAATTTCTCAGGGAAACGGCCAATTCCCGGGAATCCAATCCCGTCTGCCGGTTCTGCAAACACCCCGATACCCACAGGGTCCGCTGCCTGGACAATGTCGAGTACTCTTACCGGCGGGACAGGGCGGTACAGGACTTCTTTGCCGAATTCAGGGGGCGACGCCGGTTCCATGAGGTCGAGGGCCTGACCGTGCTGGCCGAGAATCCCTACAAGTACGAACCGGAGCATGGCTGTTAAGATACACATACTGTATGACTTCGTGGACGGGCCATGGGGCGGCGGGAACCAGTTCTTGAAGGCCCTGCGGGACTGCTGGCGCAGGGAAGGGACCTATTCGGAAGACGTCGCCGGGGCCGGTGCGGTCCTGGTGGACAGCCACCACTGCCTGGGCCAGGCGTCCCGGATCAAGAGCAGGCATCCCGGGAAGCTGCTGGTGCACCGGGTAGGGCCGGTGTTCACCCTGGCCAGGGGAGATGCCTCCCTGGACAGGCTCCTTTTCGCCTTCAACCGGTCTTTTGCCGATGCCACCATCTTCCAGTCCCACTGGACCAGAGAAAAGGCCCTCCAGCTTGGAATGGCCAGCCCTTTGCGTGAAACGGTGATCACCAACGCTCCGGACTCGGCTATATTCAACACCCGCGGCAAGAGTCCGTTCGATGCACAAAAGGTACGGCTGATCGCTACCTCCTGGTCGCCGAATCCCAGGAAAGGTTTCGACATATATTCCTATCTGGACAAACACCTTGATTTCGAAAACTACCGGATGACCTTTGTGGGCAACTGTCCGGTCCAATTCACCCGCATCCGGCAGGTGAGCCCTGTGCCCAGCGGCGAAGTGGCCAGGTTGCTGAAAGAAAGCGACATCTACGTTACCGCGAGCCGTAACGATGCCTGCTCCAACGGCCTGATCGAAGCCCTGCATTGCGGGCTGCCGGCGGTGGCCGTCAGGGACGGCGGAAACCCGGAGATCGTGGGCCGGGCGGGGGAGATGTTCGACGACCAGAGCGGGATAGTGGCCGCCATAGACAAGGTGGCCGGCCGGTATGCCTCTTACCGGGAGCAACTGGCCCCGCCCTCGCTGGACGATATCGGAAGACGGTACTCGGAATTCATCCTGGGAGTGATCGATGACTGCGTGACCGGAAAATATCCGCCTAAACAGGCCGGACGGCTAAAGACGGCCGGGTTTGAGTGGCAGTTTGACAAATACAGGGTCCGGGGGCTGCTGTCATTGCGAGGAACGAAGTGACCAAGCAATCCCGCCACGGCGGTACGACAGGCTTTCCAGCCTGTCGCCGGGCAGGCGGCAGCCTGCCGCTACCGGGTGGCACAGGCCTCCGTGCCTGTGAGTCATTGTGGGCACGCGGCAGCCTGCCGCTACGGGTTGGTCACTCCCTCACGGGATTGCTTCGCTGCGCTCGCAATGACATTTTCAGACCGGTTGCCGACTACTATTCCAAATCCCTGCACCGGAAACTGCTCGAACAGGAGATCAAGAAGATCAAACTGTCGGGCCTGGTCCTGGATGTAGGTTCCAAAAACCGGAGGTACGACAGGTATTTCCCGGGGACCCGGATTGTGGCCATTGACCTTGACCCGGAGATCCGGGACGGCACGGTTGTGCGCTGCGACGCCCGGGACATTGCCTTCAGGGACAATCTATTCGACTATGTAATATCCTTCGAGGTCCTGGAATATATCTACGAGACGGAACGAGTCCTTGCCGAAATCAGACGGGTGCTGAAGCCGGGCGGGTCTTGTTACTTTTCCGTTCCTCTGCTCAATCCGGTCCACGGCGGCGCCGGGGATATCGTCAGATATACCCGGCGCGGCTGGCTGGAACTATTGCAGCAAATTTTCGACAGAGACAAGATCCATGTTCAGTCTTTCGGCGGGCGTTATTCGGTGATTTTCGATTTCTGGTTCGACAGAATCCGGGCTTCAAACCCCGTAATAAAGTTGTTGTGCTGGCTGCCTGCCGCGGGGTGGCAAAGACTCTGCCGGGCGCTGGACCGGAAAGAACGCTCCGAACGATGGGCAATGGGTTACCTGATCAGGGTGCAAAAATGAAGACCATCGCTTTTCGCATGGACGACGTCGGATCGTCATCCAAATTGTACGAGCAACACGGCCGGGTACGGTGGCCGGTGCTTGGAATAAGTCTACCGCTGGCGCCGTTTGCCAACTGGTTGTTCTTGAAGAGAACATCGCCATTCCAGGGCTGGGCGCCTTACCGGGAATTGGACCGGGCGGACTGGGAGAACCTGTTTTCACTTTTGCGCAAATATGACGCCAGGCTGACGGTAGCGGTCACCGCCTGCTGGGTGGAACCCGACGGCAGCCTGACGCCTTTTCCCAGCAAGTTCCCCGGGGCCGCTTCGGCGCTGAGAGACGGCGAGGCCCAGGGCCTGGTCGAGATAGCCTGTCACGGGCTGACCCACTGCGTCCTGGAAGACGGCTGCTTCCGCCCGAAACGGTGGGCATCCAACAGGGTCTATCACCGCGAGTTTTACCAGTGGCTTCCCCGGGAACACCATAAGCGACACATTTTCCAGGCCGTGGAAGTCCTGTCCTCGTATTTCAAGAACAGTATCCTGACCATGGTCCCGCCGGGCAACGTCTGGTGCGACACAGCGGAGGAATATGCCCGTCAAGCGGGCCTGAGGTACCTGAGCTGTTCCGTGCCTGCGCCGGACACCGGGAATGGCTATTTGCTCCGGATTAACCATATGGATGTCCTGGTGTTTCACGACCGGGATATCGTCCTCCGGGGCCCGGACTACCTGGAAAACCGTCTGACGGTCGCCAGGCAACGCGGTTTGAGTCCCAGTTTCATAAAAGACCTGGGTGTAAGCCCCGTAAATCACCAGGCCGGCGCCGTCAGGGAGAGCCAAGCCGGGACCAGGCGGCTTTTTGAGGAACAAATCGACCGGCACCTGCACAACTATTACTGGGAACAGCTCGGCCTGAAGGACTGGCGAGAAAGAATCGCCGCCCGGACCGATGAAGTCCCGCACCAGGAAATAATACTGCGGGCCATCGAGCGTTTTACCGGCGGCATTGCCGGGAAAAAAGTCCTGGTGGTCGGCAGCGGCTGGGGCGGCGCCTGCGTCGCCGCCAGAAGACTGGGGGCCGCGGAAGTCGTGGGCATCGACGTCGACGCCCCGGTCAATGAGATCGCCAGCCTGAGGATGGACCTGGAAGGACTGGACAGGTGCTGCCTGACAGGGGTAGCCGAGCGGCTGCCCTTCAGGGATGGTGAGTTCGACTACGTTCACTGCTTTGCCGTCCTGGAGCACGTCAACAATGTCCGGGCTTCCCTCGAAGAAATGGTGAGGGTTACACGTAAAGGCGGCCACATTTTCATATTCACCATTAATAGCCTTCGGCCCTTCGAAAGGCACTACAGGGTCATCTATCCCCCTGTGCTCCCCAGGAAGATCGGCCGGCTATATTTGAAACTGTTGGGGCGGCCCCCCGATTTCATAAACACGGTCAATTACCTGTGGCCAGCCAGGATAGTCAAGCTCCTGGATGGCGCCAGAGACATCGAGGTAGAAAACGTGGCGCGCGAATACCGGGATATTCTTTTCTTCGCCCGGAGTTACCCGGACGACGACGCTCCCTTGCCGGCGGCCTCAGGAAAGCAGGGTAAGAGGGTTCCCATGCGGCGGCTCATCGCCAGTACGCTGCAAAATGCCTTTACCGGTCTCTGGGACAGGGTTTTCCGGACCGGAGACAGCACTTTCCTGATCAGGAAACGCTGACCTTGAGATGGCAATGAAGATACTATTCGTATACCCGGTAATCGGGCAATCGCAAACATTCCACTACGGGATAGGCTCACTTTCCGCGGTACTGAAGAAGGCCGGGCATGATACCAGCCTGTTGAAACTGACCAGCGATAAACCTGGGCCGGCCATGAAGGCCGTCGCCAGCCTGGTACCGGACCTCGTCGCCATATCCTGCACTTCAGTCCACTGGGAACTGGTAAAGAGGTTCGCCGGGGAGATCAAAAAACAGTGTAGCGTGCCGGTAATAGTGGGCGGGTCCCACACCACCATGTTTCCTGATACCATACTGGAAACCAGGTCCGTTGATGGCATTTGCCGGGGAGAGGGCGAGGAGGCGCTGCTGGAACTGGTTGACCGGTTGAGCAAAGGCGCTGACTACCGCGGTACCGGCAATTTCTGGTTTCGAGACGGCGATAGCATCATCAAAAACGATCTTCGACCGCTTATCGAGGACCTGGACGCTTTGCCGGCGGCGGACCGGACTGTCTTCCCAAGGAGAGACATACTGGCGTATACCAACTTCACCTTTTCGCGGGGCTGTCCGTATAACTGCACCTACTGCTGCAACCATGCCATCAAAGCAATCTACAAAGGAAAAGGCCCGGCCATCCGGTTCAGAAGCGTCCGGAGCGCCTTCAAGGAAATCGAGGATGTGGTCAATAGCTACCGGCCTTCAGAGCTTAACTTCGACGATGATTGCTTCAGCAAGAGCAGTGAATGGCTTGAGGAGTTTTGCTCCCAGTATCCGAAGCTTTTCGGTATTCCCTTTCACTGCAATGCCAGGCCCGAGCTATTTGATAAAAGGACCGCCATCCTGCTGAAGTCCGCAGGCTGTGTCGGGGTGGCCATAGGCATCGAATCCGGCGATCAAACCCTCCGCCGGCAGGTGCTCAAGAGGGGCATGTCCAATGAAGACATCGTAAACGCCTTCGCGGTGGCCAGGGAATGCGGTTTGAGGACATCGTCGTTTAACATGATCGGAATCCCGGGAGAGACGCCGGAAAGGTTCCAGAAAACAATAGAACTGAACCGGATAGCAAAGCCGGATGCGCTGCAATTGACCACCTACTACCCATTCCGCGGTTCAGAACTCGGTGAGCTGGCCAAGGAAAAGGGATACATTGACGAAGGCAAGCTGTTGACCACCAGCAGCTACATGTCCGATTCGGTGCTGCGACTGCCCGCCTTCCCTCGCCGGGAGATTAACCGGCTGCGCCGTTCATTCCACCGCCAGGTGTTCAAAGCCTACTCGCCGCGAAAGGCCGTGTTGTACCTGGTATTGTCGCTGCTGCCGGTTTACCTGAAAGATAATGTGCCATCTCCCCTGGTCAAGCTAAAGAACCTGCTGCTAAGATGACCGCCAACAACCCGAAGATCAGTGTCATAATGTCCGCCTACAACGCGGCGAAATACCTTCGAGAAGCGATTGACAGCATTCTCCGTCAGACGTTCGGCGATTTTGAATTCGTCATCGTGAATGATGGGTCGGCCGATAACTCGCTGGACGTTATTCGGAGTTACCCCGATCCCAGGATCGTTATAATAGACAATGAACGGAACATCGGGCTGACGCGGTCCTTGAACCGGGCTTTAGGCGCGGCCAGGGGCGAATTCCTGGCGCGGCAAGATACCGATGACATCTCGCTGCCAGAACGTTTCGAGCTCCAGCTAGACTATCTTGAAAGACATCCCGAGGTGGGGCTGCTTGGCGCCAGCGTGTATACCATTGACGAAGGCGGCAAATTAACCGGGAAAAAAATGGCGCCGGCCAATCCGGGCAAGGCATTCAGGCATGTACCCTTCGCCCACGGCACGGCGATGATGAGGAAAGAGGTTATCGACAAACTGGGCGGGTACTGTGAGTGGCTGAAATATGCCCAGGACTACGAGCTGTGGTCGCGGATAGCGAAGCGCTACGAAGTGCGCAGCCTGACTCAACCGCTGTACAAGCTAAGGTATCACCGGGGAAGCATCTGGTCCAGGAAGGTTGAAGAGGCGACCCTGTACGCTATGCTGGGGCGGAAAATGGCCCGGGATGAAGTGGTGGCGCCGGGCCTGCTGGAAACCCTTCAAAACAACGGCATGGAGGCCCTGTATGCCTCCTTTTCCATCAAAGAGAAGATGGATTACCACCGCATAATCGCCCGCGCCTATGTCCGCAACGGAGATGTGGCCCGCGCCAGGCATGCCTACAAGAGCCTCCTCCGGCTACATCGCTTTGACATCGAAAGCATGGCCGGCCTGATCCTGTCTTATGCCGGGGGAGGGCTGGCGGTGAAGGGCTACCGGCTGATCGGTTCGCTCCTGAGGTCCCGGTAGCGGCGCCCTGCCGGGGTGCGGGGTCTACTTTCTTCTGTCTTCTGTCTTGTGGCACGCGGCAGCGTGCCGCTACTCTTCTGTCTTCTGGCACGCGGCAGCGTGCCGCTACTGTCTTCTGTCTTCCGGCACGCAGCAGCGTGCCGCTACTGTCTCTCTCATGACCTGGTGAACTGGAAGACCTCGCTGGTCCGGTTCGAGTAAACCTTGTTCTGGCCCTCCAGCATCCGGTCAACGTCTCCCAGATCGGTGTAGTTGAAGCGGGAGGGCCCGCCCGCGCCGATTTTCCCGGTTACTACAATGTTTTCTTTCACGTTGATGCCCCGCAGCAGCACAAAGGCAGTGGACTCCTCGGCCTGGAGGTTGCCCGCCGTCAATACCTCCATGGCCTGTTCGGGGCCGAAAGGGTACGGCTTCAAGAGATTCTTGAAGCCCGTGTAATCAGCGTATATCCTCGGACCCGGGTCCTTGCGCTCCGACAGCCATCTGGCGCTGGCGAAGTCCTTTTCCGGAACGTACTGGAGCAGGTAGACTATCCTCTCATTGATGTTGGGGCTCGTTTTATAGCCGGGCATGGTAAGGGCGGTGTATTCCCTGCTGCCCATGGTGAAATACTGGATGACATGGGTATTGAACAGGAAATAGGCTATCAGGATGGCGACCAGCATGACCGGCGGCAATGACTCCAATCGCGGGCGGCCCAGGGGTCTGAGCGCTTTTTGCAATAGGCGGCCCATCCAGCCCAGCACGGTCTGCCCGCCGATGGGGCAGCAGACGGCAACCAGCAGCAACACCAGGTGGTAAAACCTGCCGATGCTGAGTTTCTGGGCAAAATTCGGCAAGAGTACGAACATCGCCAGCAGAGCGGAGCTGATCAGCAGGAGAGCGATATACTCATTCTTGAAATCTTTCTTGCGCAGGGCGTTGACCAGTATGTAGAAAACGCCCACCACGATGAATAGCTCGGTGGCATATGTTAGATAAGTGTAGATCTTGTACCAGACAGAAGGGGGCGGGGCGGCCAGCCCTACCGCCAGCAATACTTCGTGTTCCCTGGCCAGCGGGTTAAAAAAATCGGTGGCAAGGGACCGGTAGACGTGGTCCGCCGATCTCACGGCAACGTCGAAAATAATGGCCGAGGCATTATAGATGTACCAGCTAAGGGCAAGACTGAAATTGAGCGCGGCATAGTCGCCGGTTATCTGAGACTGGGATGCCATGCGCGCCGCCAGCGTGGGGAGCTTTTTGACCTGGTTGCCGAAGAGTTTCATGACCAGGCGCCGGCCGGGACCTATCACCAGCCAGGCCATTAAGATGTAGAACAAATACAAATACGAGGTCGCATAATGGGACACCACTATGCCGAACAGGAAAACAATGAGCAGCAATTTGCTCCTGATGCTGCCCATCTTGCTCTGTACCAGGACCAGGACCGACAGTACCAGGAAAAACTCGGCCACCTCCTGCCTGGGCACCAGGGGCAATGATTCAAAAAACACTACTGTCGACATCAGAAAGAAGGCTGCCAGAAACGCCGTCTTCTCGGATGTTTGCTCCCGCCAGGCCTGGAACAAGCCGACCGGCACCAGGGCGAATATGAGCGGATAGACCAGTCGGAATATCCACTCTCCGGCTACGTTCAGCAGGTTTGAGAACATGGCCGGCATTATGGTTGTCGCCAGCATGGCATTAACCGTGGAAGGATGGGTTGAATCCCAGGACGAGTTGGCGGCCACCAGGCTGTAGTAGTAAAACTCGAAAGCCATGTCGCCGTAGTCGCCGGCGATATAGAAGGTCTTCAAGGCGCCCCGCATCTCCAGGGCTATGGCAATGGCGAATATGACCATGGGGTAATATCTGACCGGGACCCGTCCGGACGCGGTCAAAATGACTATCAAAACAATCAGGATGACGACCAGGAATAAAAGGGTATTGTTATCGTAGGACTTGACCACTTCCATACCCAGGAAGGCCATTCCTACCAGCAGCGCCAGGATAAGGACCTGCCAGGACAACGCCTCCCTGGCTGCGAGGCGAAACCGGATGGAGAAGTCTTTGTTGGTCAGGTAGCCCACGGTCATCATCAAGCCGGTCAGGACGGTCACCATGATGGTAACAGGTGCCGTGGAAATGGGCCGGGGAATGCCCATAGCCGGGTAGGCCAGGTTCATCCCGAATCCCAGCAGCATGATAAAGGCCAGGCTCAAACCCACCGAGTACAGGATGGTTTCCACCGCGCTGAGCTTGTTCAGCCTGAGCATCTGGAGCACGGCCAGTCCGGGCCAGAAAGCGAGTAACAGGAAGCCGAGGACCTGTCTCAGCCCCGGCACGTTCAGAACTATGGCAAGGTCGGTTAGAGCCAGCGCCAGGAGGACCAAGATAAGCGACCTGAGCCCCTGGTTTCCGCCAAAAATACCCGGTACCACAGGCGGCCCTGCCTGTGGGCCACCAACAGCCGGTATCACAGGCGGCCCTGCCTGTGGGCCACCGTTTTCGGACCTTTGTTGTGCGCCTGGCCCCTGGGAATTGGTTGAATTATCTGTCATTGGCTTCAACTGTAGCGGCACGCTGCTGCGTGCCCGGGCCTTGCTCACAGGCAGGGACGCCTGTGCCACCCGTAGCGCGTGCCCGGGCCTTGCTCACAGGCAGGGACGCCTGTGCCACCCGTAGCGGCACGCTGCCGCGTGCCCCTGGATTTACCCGGTTCTCCGGTTATTATCCGGACCGCGGCAAGCAGGTCCGGCACGTGATAATCGGCTCCCGGACATCTCCTGGCGGTCTCTGTCCCGTCGCCGCTGGCAGTGACGAAGAAGGTCTTGCAGCCCGCTCTTTTTCCCATCTCAATGTCCCGTTCCGAGTCGCCCACCAGGCAGGATGACCCCAGGTCGATGTCCAGCGCCGAGGCAGCCTGAAGCAACATGGTGATCTGGGGTTTCCGGCATTGACAATGCTGGTCCGGGTGGTGAGGACAATAGTAGA
>CAZFEA010000036.1:0-3054 GCA_964518085.1 uncultured Dehalococcoidia bacterium | reverse complement strand
ATCTTGTCGTGGATCGCTGCCAGCGCCGCCTCGCCGAAATAGCCCCTGCCGATTCCGGACTGGTTGGTAACTATCACCACCAGAAACCGGCTCCTGTTCAGGGTCCCTATGGCCGTGGCTGCCCCGGGAAGCAGGTGGAATTCCTCGGGACAGGTGCAAAAACTGACTTCCCGGTTCACCACCCCATCGCGATCGAGAAAGACTGCCCTGTTCACCTGCTGCCCGTAATGCCGGCCACATACTCCGCGATAGCCATCGAACCCGTCAGCCCGGGCGATTCGATGCCGACAAGATTCACCAGCCCGGGCAAGCCCCGGTCCGCTTCGTGCCTGATAACGAAATCTCGAAACGCTTCCCGGGGTCCCTGCAGTTTGGGCCTGATGCCGGCGAAATCCGGCGCGATATCTTCAAGCGCGATAGCCGGCGCCAGAAGGTTGGCCGCCTGCCAGAAGGCCCTCTTCCGGGTCACATCTACCTCATACGAAATCGAGGAAACGTAACTCGCGTCCGGCCCCAGTCTCAAATTGCCCTCCAGGTCCGGGGTTATGTGGACTCCGAGGCCGGCCCCGTCAACCTCGGGAACAGGGTAGACAAGACGGGTGACCAGTTTGCGCTTGCCGTTGACCAGGGAAAAGTATTCGCCTTTGCAGTAGTGCAGGCGGTAGCCGGCTTTTTCCGGATCGATGCCGGCCATGGCCGCCACCTTATCGGAATGGAGGCCGCAGCAGTTGATGAAGATGCCGGTCTCGAAGGTGAAATGGCCGCTGGGGTCCTTCACCGCAACACGATAGTTGCCGTTCACCCGGTCCAGACCGATCACCTCGGTCTGGAAGGCAACCATCGCCCCCTGGTCCCGGGCCTGCTGGAGAAAGAGCCTCATCAGCGCCATGGGATCGATAATGCCTGTTTCCGGCGATAACAGGGCGGCAACCCCGTTTACGTTCGGCTCGAGACGTTTGAGTTCGCCCTCGGAGATTAGCTCCAGGCGTCCCGCGCCGTTGCTGATTCCCTGCCGGTACAGGGTCTGAAGCTGGACGACCTCTTCCCGGGTAGAGGCAACGATGAGTTTACCCGGTTTCTTGTGGGGAATGTCATACTTCCGGCAGGCATCATACAGCAGCTCCCTGCCCCGGACACACAACCTGGTTTTGAGGGTATCTTCCTGGTAGTAAAGGCCGGCATGGATGACGTTGCTGCTCCGGCTGCTGGTCTCCTGCCCGAAAGACGGGTTCTTGTCCAGGACGACAACCTTCAGGGCCGGGTTCGCCAGTCTGGCGGCCACTGCCAGGCCCACCACGCCGGCCCCGGCTACGACTATGTCAGTGCAAAGCATGACCTATTTTACATCAGTATTCCTGTGCGTGCCATTTTTGACGCCGGTTTAGTCTCCCCCTTTGAAAAAGGGGGAACTGCGCGGTCTCCCCCTTTGAAAAAGGCGAAGTGAGCGGTCTCCCCCTTTGAAAAGGGCGAACTGCGCGGTCTCCCCCTTTGAAAAGGGGGGACTAAGGGGGATTTAGACATTCCCAACGGACTGTCGCGGAAGCCTGGCCGGTAGGGTTTTCACCGGCATCCTGCTGCCGGCGACGGTCATGCCGTTCCAAACGTCGCAGGCTCTGGGCTCGGCAGGATTCGAACCTGCGACCAATCGGTTAATTGAGTTGCGATTCTCTCAGCCATTGGTCGCCTCCGTTATTTCAAACCTGGGTTACCCTATGCAACGGCCACTTGCACCCTGCTGCTGGTGATTATCGGCCTTTTTCCCTCCCTGGGTACCACCTGCCCGTCCTCTCTCAAGGCTGCGATGTGACTCTCAATCGCCTCCGTTATGTTCTTCAGTGTCTCGTCTATGCTTTCACCCTGGGAATAGCAACCCGGCAGCGACGGGACTTTGGCCCAATATCCCCCTTCTTCAGCCGGATAAATTATCACGGTGTATTCTTCCATAACGTTACCTCAATAGCTCTTGAAACCGGTCTTCGCTAAGTCCAGCCTCACGGAGACTATCTTTCAGCAGACCAACCAAGCCGTCCCGAAAACAACCAGCACAATCGCCCCTTCCAAGCCCTGACCCGGACAAGCCGCAACCAAATCCGAAGCACTAACTCTCAAATCCTGAAACAATCATCCATGCTCGCCGGCGAGCATATACAATGAAAACGATGTCCCACAGGCAGGGCCGCCTGTGGTACCGCGTATTTTCGTGACAATACCAATTCTATCGGTAAGCGCCTAATCCCCCTTCTCTTCCAATGTCGCATCCCCGGGCGGCAAGGCGTTCTCACGTCTGGCCTTCCCGGTTTTCGACCGTGAGGCGCCTGACCGCCCCGGCCTTCCTTTGCCCCTTTTCTGCTTAGCTTCTGGCGAATCAGGTCCATAAGGTTTGCTCTCCTCGGCGACGCCAGACAGAAAAGGAACCGGGTCAAGATAGGGAATCGGGGGCAATACACGTGCCGGAGCCCCCTCCAATGGCGACCACGCGCCGCTTTTCCCTCCGCTGTCCGGCCGCTCCGATGGCAAGGATGGTTGCTGGCGCTGTTCCTTCAATTCCGCCTCCGCGCCCGGTGGCAACTCCTGCTTCAGACAATTGACGGCCCGGTGCTTTATCTTTTCCAGAAGTTCGCCGAACAACCGCAGCTCACCCGGCGTTAACGATGAGAATAGCTTTCTAGCAAAATTCAGCTCAGGCCCAGTAGCTTCATCAAAGGCATCCATCCCCGCCCTGGTTATTTCCAGCCGTATCGTGCGCCGGTCCCGAAGGTCTCTGACTCGCCGCACCAGGCCGGCCTTTTCCATGCGGTCCACAATCAAAGTAATGCTGTTCGTTTTCCTCTCGAGCCAGTGGGCCACGTCAGTCTGCGTGACCGGACTTTCAATGTACTTGATCGCTACCAGGACCGCGTATTGTTGGGGCGTGAGGCCAGTGTCGGAGAAGATCAGTTCTTCGCACCTGGCCCCGGCATCATGAGCGCGCCGGAAGAGAGCCCAGGTGTGTAGAGGTGCTTGGGGAAATGCTGCTTCTTGTGCCATTTTAGACTCCGTTTGGCCACACAAGGA
>CAZFEA010000035.1:1159-14429 GCA_964518085.1 uncultured Dehalococcoidia bacterium | reverse complement strand
TGCGGTGCACCCGCTCCCTCAACTCGCGGCTGCAGCGCAGCGCAGTTTCCCGGGGCTCCTCGCCTTCCGCGATCCGGTCCGCCAGCAAAATAGCCTGGTCAAGCTCTGTCCGAATTTCGTCATGCCGTGTTGAAATCGTCCTTCGCAGATCGTTAACCGCCCGTGGTAGTACCACGGCTTCTTCCCGTCTGAGCTGGCCTTTCAGGCCGTCATAGAAATAGGTCAACGCCCAGCGCAGCGTCCGGGTCTGATTCTTCAGAACACAGGGGCTTTCCATATCACCGGGGATTTCCACCAGGCCCTGGTCGAGGTCCGTCACCGAATCGTCCAGCAGCTTTATCGTTACCCTTGCCGCTTCATGCTCTTTTATTAAGTTTTCTGCAATACTACTGGCCATATTGGCGCTCCTTTCCAGGTCCCGGTACGGTAAGCATACGTTCCCCCGGCCGTATTGCCAGTGTAAAGGACAATTTTACAGAATATAATACGTAAGATTACCTATTTCGCCAGAAGCACTTGACCGCCATTGCCGCCAACGCTAAGATAACTTCGCAGGGTAGATACAGGGACACGCGTGGAAAATTTTCAAGGACTGGGACGATCACTCATCATCGCCGGGCTGGCTATTGTCGTCCTGGGCGCCATTGTGTTTTTGGCGGGTAAGGTACCCTATCTGGGCAAACTACCCGGGGACATCATCATCCGGAGAGGAAATATTACCATCCAATTACCGATCGTAACTTTCCTCTTGCTCAGCCTGGTTATCACCGTCATCGTCAATATCATTCTGCGCATGATAAACCGGCAATAACTACCCTTCCCTCTCCCTTGACGACGGGAGAGGGTCAGAGCGAAGCAAATGGGTGAGGGAGAACGTCAGCAACCGGCGGCGCACTACCACCGGGCGGGCGAGCCGCCCCACCCAACCACGCCGCCTCGCCCTGGCGTCGCCCCTACATGCTGTCGCCTGTTACCTGTTACCTGTCACCTGTTACACCGCCAGTCCTATCGTTCCCATCACATCCCCGTTGGGGTCGCGCAGCGGCGCCGCCCGCCCTGAACGCTTTATGCCAAGAGCTTTGTGCTCCATGGTATAACTGACCACTTCGCCTGCCAGGGCCCGCCGGTGGGCGTCGATCAGTTCTGCGCTCAGCCCACTGGTTCGGGAAAAGTCAGGCAAAGCCGTACCCACTCCGTCACCCGGCTTCAAGCCGATATCTGCCAGCCCGGTACCCGTCACCAGTGTCAGTTTCAAATCGGCGTCGGTGGCCCAGAGAATAGATGGAAGCTGCTCCAGCATCGACCGGAAACGGACTTCCCTGCTTATGTCAAGATTTACGCTTAATATAACTTCGCCCGAGGCGGTCTTTATCGGGCTGAGAAATATGCGCACCGGCATCACCGATTTGTCTTTGCGGACATGTACCGTGTCCAGAGCCAGGCGTCCCGTTTCCAGCGCCGTCTTGAGCCGCGATTCGACCAGAGGTAAATTCGCCGGAAGCACCAGTTTCCGGACGTTCATGTTGATGAACTCTTGCCGGCTGTACCCATAGGCCCGGCAGGCGGCTTCGTTCACATAAACCAGGTCCCCTTTTGGATTCATCACGATGATAGGATCAGGGGCTTTCTCGATCATCTCCGCCCTGAGTAACAAGCCCTGTTCGGCCCGCTTTCGCTCGGCGATCTCCATTTCGAGCCGGGTGTTGGCCCGGGCAAATTCGGCGGTACGTTCGGCCACCACCTCCTCAAGCCGCTGGCGGTACCTGTTAAGCTCCTTTTCCAGGTCTTTCCGCCGGGTAATGTCTTGTCCCGAGCCAAGCGTGCACAGGATGTTTCCCTTACTGTCCCGGACAGCGATGGTGTGCCAGGCGATGGTCCTCTGGGACCCGTCCCTTACCAGCACCGGCGTTTCGTGGTATTCGGTAGTAGTCGGACCCTGTACCAATTTACAAAACGACCGCCATAAGTCAGCGCGAGCTTCTTCGGGCACAAAATTGTCAAACCAGTTCTTGCCTATTACTTGATTCTTTGAGTATCCCAGGATTTCAAGCCCCTTCCGGTTGATCTCGGTTACAATTCCATCAGGGTTGATGGCCACAATCATCACGTCCGCGATATCCAGATACAGTTGGGCTAGACTTATGTCAGCAGGCACTGCCGTCTCCTTTCTACGCCCCGCGTCCTCATTTTTTCTGCCCGGCCAGTATGGCTGGTAAGTACATCTGTTGAGCATATTCCTTGACCATTCGTGAGGCGGAAAACGCTGGCGTGATTGTCCTGATCGCCTCTTTGGCCATCTGAATCCAGCCATGAGGGATTCCTTTTCGGTCCCGGTCATAGTAGAGCGGGATAATCTTGTCTTCCAGCAGGGTGTAAAGGGCCTCCGCGTCGGCGGCGTCCTCTTGCTCAGAGGTGCCTGCCTGGGAGTCGCCAATTACCCACCCGTTGTTACCGTCGTAGCCCTCATCCCACCACCCATCGCGAATGCTGAGGTTGACAACCCCGTTCATCGAAGCCTTCATGCCACTGGTGCCGCAGGCCTCCTGTAACCGTCGGGGATTATTCAGCCACAGGTCCACCCCGCGCACCAGCTCCCGGCTGATGTGCATATCATAGTCTTCAACAAAGGCGATGCGTCCCTGGAAACTCCGGTCCATTGCCACCATGTAGACCTGGTTCAACAGCCGCTTGGACATGAAATCAGCCGGGTGCGACTTGCCGGCAAATACTATCTGCACCGGTCGAGAGGGGTCGTTCACCATCCGCTTGAGACGTTCTCTATTGGTAAGGATAAGCGCCGGCCGTTTGTACTCGGTGAAGCGGCGGGTAAAGGCAATGGTCAGGGCATAAGGATCGAGCAGGGCGCCCATGGCCAGCACCTGTTGCGTGGCGATGCTATTCTCGATCCAGCGGTGCTGGGTACGGTCCTGTATCAGACGGGTCAGCCTCGTCTTGAGCAGTTGCCGGATTTCCCAGAAATCTTCATCCGGAATATCAACCACGCACCTCCAGAAGTCACCGTCGTCCTGTTTCTCTACCAGGTCCGAACCCAGGTACTTCTTGCACAGCGACACCACCTCAGGGGCCTGCCACGTAGGCAAATGAACGCCGTTGGTAACATGCCCGATAGGCACATCTTCCAACTTCTTATCCGGCCAGAGCATGTGCCACATCTTCCTGGCAACCCGGCCGTGCAGCCTGCTCACTCCATTGGCCTGTCCCGACAGCCTCAGGGCCAGGGCCGTCAGGCTGAAATATGCCGGGTCCAACCCCTCGTGCTGGCCAAGCCCGAGAAACACCCGGCGGTCAATCTTGAGCGACTCCCAGAAGTACCGGAAATACCGGTCGACGAGTTGAACGGAGAAGACGTTGTGGCCGGCAGGGACGGGGGTGTGGGTGGTGAAAATACTGGTGGCGCGCACCCTCTCAATGGCGGCGTCCCAGCCCAAGCCCGCGCGCAACTCCTCGCCCAGGCGTTCCAGCATCATGAAAGCCGTCAGGTCTTCATTGGCATGCCACGCAGAGGGATTGAGCTTAAGCATCCGCAGTACCCGCACACCCGCGGTTCCCAGGGTGATTACCTGCTGGATGCGCTTTTCAGCGTCCGCGGCGTAAAGCCGGGCCGAGAGCAAACGATCAGCGGGGCTGTTCTCCTTAACATTGGTATCCAGGAGGTACAGGCTCACCCGCCCCACCTTTACCTGCCAGGCAGACACCAGTACGTCCCGGTCCTCAAGCCGGACGGGCACCATCTGCCCGCACCCTTCCGGCCAGGGACACGGCGTTATGGGCGCCTCGGCAAAATCCAGTTCGGTGTATGCCTCCTGCTGCCATCCTTCCACGGAAATCTTTTGCCGGAAATAACCCTGGGGATACATGAAACCCACAGCCACGAAAGGCACGCCAAGGTCGGACGCCTCTTTGCACATGTCGCCGGCCAGCACCCCCAGACCACCGGCATAGATGGGCAGTGAGCTGTGAATGGCAAATTCGGCCGAGAAGTAGGCTACTATCTCGTCGGTCCGTTTGGGGTATGCCTGTTGGAACCACGTCTTCTCGCCCCGCATTTCCAGGTCGAACTTCTGGAATACATCATCATATATCTCCAGAAAGGCGGGGTCGGCTGCCGCGGCATGCAGCTTTTCCAGGCTCATCTGGCGCAGTTGCTTGACCGGATTATGGCCGCTGGTCCGCCACAGGGCGTAGTCCAGGGAGCGGAACACCTGCCGCGCCTCCTCATGCCAGCTCCACCACAGGTTATTGGCCAGTTCGTAAAGTCTGCCGATGCGTTCTGGGAGCATTCCGCCGGGATTGTTTTCGTGTTGCGGTTCGGTACCCAAAGAACTCCTGTCTGTCGAACGATAGGTGCCTGGAAGCCCTTTCCCGATTTTAATTAATGGTCGGGCCAAATGCAATAAGTATTTGCCACAGCAGGGCTCAAATAATGGCACGCGTGCCATAACCATGATAGACTAAATCCTGGCCCGTACAAGCCAGTACCGACAAATATCTTTTGGCAGACTTTCGTCGATAGCCCGGAATTGGCTAATAGATTACTGAGATTAGAGACAGATTACAGAGATTATGACGGAGAGATTCAATGGCAATCTCTGTAATCGTATCCTAAATCTTGAATCTTGGATTTTGAATCTTTTCGATGTTGACCAGCGATTTCGATTATTCCCTGCCCGAAGAACTTATTGCCCAGGTCCCTATTGAGCCTCGCGACAGCTCTCGTTTGCTCGTCGTAGCCCGGCGCAACGGCCAATTCCGCCACCATCGCTTCTCCGACTTGCCTGATTTCCTGGGAAAGGGCGATGTGATGGTATTCAATGACAGCCGGGTTATACCGGCGCGGCTCTTTGGGCGAAAAACCGCCGGTTACGCCAGGGTCGAGGTGTTGCTGCTGCGGCGCCTGGAAGCGGGCATCTGGGAAGCCCTGGCAAGACCCAGCCGCAGGCTCAAGCCCGGCGCCTCGGTAGTTTTCCAGCCTGGCAACGGGAAAGCGGACGGGGAGGCCCACATTGTGGGCGAGAAGGAGGGCGGTATCAAGATCGTGCGGTTTTCCGGGGAGGATGGACTGGCCGCTCTCGGAGAAATGCCCTTGCCACCCTATATACACACTCCACTGAACGAACCCGACCGGTACCAGACGGTTTACGCCAGGGTCAACGGCAGTGTTGCCGCGCCGACCGCCGGGCTGCACTTTACGCCGGACCTGCTGCACCGGCTGGAATCAAAGGGCGTGGAATTCCTCTTTGTTACCCTGCACATCGGCCTGGATACATTCCGGCCCGTCGCTGAAGACCATGTCGAACATCACCTCATCCACAGGGAGTTCGGGGAGATAACCGCACAAACCGCGGCGCGCCTGGGGAAGGCAGTCATGGAACGACGGCGCATCATCGCCGTGGGCACCACCACCGTGCGGCTGCTGGAATACCTGGCCTCCAAAGGGGCGGGGTTTTGTCCTTTCGCCGGTGAGGTTGGACTGTTTATTACTCCGGGCTACCAATTTCGCCTGGTGAACACGATGATCACCAACTTCCACCTCCCACGGTCTACGTTACTTATGCTGGTCTCCGCTTTTGCCGGGAAAGACCTTACGCGGCGGGCCTACGAGGAAGCCATCAACCAGCGATACCGCTTCTACAGCTTCGGGGATGCCATGCTGGTTTTGTAATATGAAACAATCGCCCATGCTTGCCTGCGTACTGGCCATTCTACTGATAGTGACGGCATGTTCGGGGCCTGCGTCAACACCACCCCTTTCCCCGGCAATCATACCTTCGGCTGCGCCTTCCTTAGCCACCACGCCCTCACCCAGGTCCACACCGGAGAGCGCTATCACGCCCATGCCAGGCGCTCAACCAACGCCAACGCCTGTCGTAATAGCAATGCCGGTTTCTGCGCCAACTCCTGTGGCAGCAGCAACGCCGGTACCGTCGCCATCACCCTCGCCCAATTCCCAGCCCGCACCCGCTCCGCCCATGACCGCCACGGCTGAGCCACTACCCCCGGTCGGACCAGCCTGGCGACAAACCACAGCACCATCCAACTGGTTTGAACAGCCGAACGTACAGTGGATTGAAATAGATGCGCCGAACAACTACAAACTAATTGCGGCTGTGTTTCGCCCTACCGGGACCGGGCCGTTTCCAACGCTGGTACTACTTCATGCCAGCTCTGGTTTCACCGTGCCGTTCAATAAGGGCCTGGGGAACGAATTCGTCAGGAGCGGCTTCCTCGTAGTCTCGGGCTCATGGTTCTCCGGACGCAACCCCAGATGGGAGGCCCCAGGGCTTATAGACTGGCCGCATGGGCCTCCCTTTGCCGGCACCACCGTGGATGCCATCAAGTACGCCAACGAAGTCGTGAAGACCGCCCGCGTACTACCCGGGGCCGACGGCAAGCGCGTCGGGCTTTTCGGTGCGTCTCGCGGCGCCATGGCCGCGGTCCTGCTGGCTTCCACCGGCGCCGGCGTGCAGGCCGTTGTGGCCGATTCCGCGAGCTACGCCCCGCGGAGTCCCATTGATTTACCGGCCATTAGCCTGGTGCAGAACCTGGAAGCGCCCCTCCTCATGCTGAACGGCACCGCCGACCAGACTGCCCCCATCCAGTCGGCGCGGGACTACGAGGCCGCCCTCAAGCAACTCAACAAGCCATACGAGGTGCGCTACTACGAAGGCGTGACTCACGTGGTTACCCTGCCAGGTGCGACAACTCGAAGAGACGCCCTGGACCATGCCACCCGGTTTCTGAAGAAACACCTCACGCAGCAATAAAGGCGTGCCATGGCGGGATTGGGTGAGGCGACCGGGGAAACCTGGTAAACCTCGCCCCAGGGTGTTTAGGGGACCTGTTACCTGTTACCTTGACCCATCCCCGGCACGGGCACCGCGCCGCTACCCCCGCCGCGTTACCTGTCACCCGTCACCTGCAGGTCAGCGGTCCAACAACCGACCACAAATGAGCATCACCGAACCCACGGCCATCGCCGCCACGCAAATCAGCGCCGCCACCGCGAAGTACGGATTACGATAGGCCTGGTACTGCGCAGAGAGGTAGGCCAGAACGAATGACGACCCCGGGGCAATGGCTGCGCCAAAACCCAGGAGCATGTCGCTCACCAGCTCGCGACGGGTCCCCCTGTGCCCCTCAGCCTCACGGCTTCCTCTCACCTGGGCCCAAACTTTCGAAATATCCATGATATTCCTCCCGTACTCGAAAAGCACGAATCCGTTAACGGCCGTCCCCGAACCGGCAAACTATCGACCTTACATTATCCTTACGGGCACAATATCACAATCTAGCATCTTCGTGAATACATCGATTATAGTAGTTGATGACTTTTTGGAGATGATTTTTTGGAATGGGAGTACATATTCTTATGTATGTCCTACTAATTTCCCTGTATCCAGCGGACCCCGATTTCTTTCATCCTTCAGTGCTTCGAACGGTATGTGGCGCTAAGTTGCAGCAATGCCGGCCTCGGTCTCCTCTCCCCTTGCGGAAGAGGACTAACAGTTGGCGAAAAGCCTGCCGTCGAGCCAAGCCCTCCTCTCCCCTTGCGGGAGAGGACTAAGGTGAGGGGATCACCCTCACCCCTTCGGCTTCGCTCAGGGCAAGCTCTGACCCTCTTCCATCAAGGGAGAGGGGACCGGAGACTAGGACATGAAGATGACCTTCAGGATGGCGGCAAAGACGACCATGCCCATGACCATACCTGCTACCTGCAAGGCAAAGGCGCCGGTGAACAAAGCCGCCACCCTGGCCGTCCGCTTGCTGTCGAAGACGGCAGCCAGCATGAAAGCGAACAGCGGGATGACGATGATGCCGATTACGAATAGACCAATCATTTTTCTGTCTCCACTATTGGAAATATTTTCAGGAACATTATGTACATGAACGCGGCCACCGCGAATATGCCGATAATGACCGACCACTCGACCCAGGATGGATTGTAGCTGCCGGTTTGAAACGGAAGCAGCGGACGCAAGAGCGACGGAACGACGATGATGAATCGCTTCACCCAGAAGGCCATGAGGATCATGATGGCCGCGATCACGGCCCTGGTCAGGCTGAACCACTTCGGGACGAATGTTTGGGCTATGAGCACGATGCCAGGCAGGGCCATTCCCACGATGATCATGGGCCAGAAGACCGCCGCCATCTGACCTTCGAGCAATATCTCGGACAGCAGGTACTCTGCATCCGGTCCGGCATATCGCATGGTCATTTGCTCGGCTATCGTCAGATAGATATAAAAATGAGTCAGGATTCCCAGTCCGGCGGCCAGGCCCTTAAAAACGTCCAGGCCAATACGGGATTGCCATCTGTAAATTCTTCGTAAGGCCGCGCCGATAATCAGGACAATTCCCAGCGAGGTGGCCAGTGCAGCCGTCAGGAACACCGGGCCGGCCATGGCCCCGTACCAACCTGGACGGCCTCCCTGAAGTCCGAATATCCAGGGAATTACACCCCCACTCAGCATGACTATCAGCATGAGCACCGCCACCGAGAGCCACCAGGCAACCCGTTCGATCCCGTGCTCATGTTCGGGTTTGTAGCCGCCGAGCAGGGCCTGGTAGATCTTCCCTCTCTGATTGAACCTGTGGGCATAGTGGTACAGGTCTTTGCGGATAGTGAGCCACAGATAGGAAGAAGACAAGGTGAAGTAGAGGACGATGACCGTCATGTCCCAGGTCAAGGGAGAAGACACGATTCTTTGAGGCCAGTAGAGAACCATGTTGAAAGAGCGATCAGGCCTGCCCAGGTCGATCATGATGCTCAGGCCGGCCATCATAACCGATATCAAAGTGACCAGCTCTCCCATCCTGGCAACCGGGGCATACTGTTTCAGCTTGAACAAACGGACGGCGGCGGAAATGGCCATGCCCCCGTGGGCCATAGAGGCAAAGAACACAAAGTTGCCAATATACACTCCCCAGGCGGCCCCAACCGGGGTCCTCATGGCGGTTACACCTAAACCGCCGGTCAACTGCGTGAACCAGGCATACAGGAACAGCCCGATTATCATCAGCAGTATGCCGGCCAGGATATAAAAGCCCTTACCGGTGTGAAGCAATGGCCGCAGGAATGGCTCTTCCGCAGGGTTTGCTGTTCTCGAGATCATGGCTACCTCGTGTACTTCTTGCCCTTAGTAATGTAGATAATGTTTGGCCTGGTGTTGAATTGCTCTAACAGGCGGAAACTGCGCTCCCCCTTAAGTATTTTCGAAACCTCGCTCCGCGGATCTCTCAGGTCCCCGAAGCGCCGGGCCTGTACCGGACATACTTCAACACAGCGAGGCAGTTCGCCCCGGCGGATCCGGTGGACGCACCAGGTGCATTTCTCGGCCACGCCCACCGGCCGAACCGGTACCTTCGGATTGACCTTCTCCCTGGGCAATTCCGGTTTGAACCAGTTGAAGCGCCGGGACCCGTAAGGGCAGGCCACCACGCAGAACCGGCAGCCGATACACTTGTCGTAGTCCATCAATACCAGGCCGTCCTTGTCCTTGTAGGTGGCCCCGGTGGGACATACCTTGACGCACGGTGCATTGTCACAGTGGTTGCAGGCTACCGGCAGGTACCAGTGGCCGGGCCGGGGACTTTGTTGGTAAGAGGTGGTTTCACCCTTGTTCAGTTCTTCCAGGGAGGGGATGCCAGTCACCGAGACCTCGTCACGTAGCTCGAAAACTTCGATCCAGGGCGGTGAGACCGCATCCGCAACGTTATTTTCTTGCTTGCAGGCCCACATGCATGTCCGGCAGCCGATGCAGGCGCCGACATCAACAACCATCGCCAGCTTCTTGCCCGGATAGGCCCCGGTGCCCAGGCCATCCACCGCCCGCTTCGATGTCGAGTCCGCCGGCTTGCTGAGTGATTCGTTGGCCAGCGAGGAGACGACATCCTGCACCAGTGCCGGAGAACAGCCATACTTGCCGATCAGCGATACGCCCAGCAGGGCGCCGGCGCCCTTGATGAAATGGCGACGATCGATGTTCATGGCTATTTGCCCCTTCGGGCCATAACAATGCCCATGCTTGCCATGAACACCGTCGCACCCCCGATGATCAGGAGTGCCGAAGCCGGCGGCCTGGGGGGCGCGGGAGCAGGGTCCGGGTGTGGTTTGGTCAAGCCAAGCAGTACCATCTGGGGGCGGTGCGGGTCATGGCACTCGCTGCAGGTAAGCCCGGCCACACTACCGGGAATTCCGTGAGTGCCTTCCTGCCAGGCGCTGTACCTTTGCTGGTGGCACTGCCCGCAAAGTTGCGGCGACTGCGAGCGCGGCACCAGGGTACCATCGGCCAGCCGCAGGCTTTTCATATCGAAACCATCATGACATGACCAGCACAGCTTATTGTCACGGCCGAGCTTGTCATGAAAATCGATGGGCAGCCGGTCCTTGTGGCAGCTTATGCAGTCCAGGCCCTGGATTTGCGCCCGGGCGCCAGGCGCATAAACGTAGGCATAAGCCAACAAGGCAAGACCGGCAGCCAACGCGGCTATCACCATCCAGCCCAGACCAGCAACTGTCATTGCCAGCCCTGATCGCGTCAGGACAAAGCGATCCCAGGAAGGAGCAGCCAACCCGGACTGACGTAAAGGCGAAATCATATTGTGTAACTTTCTCTTAAGTTTGGATATCTGAAACGGTAATCTGGTGGATTGTGCAGAGCTCTGCATAGTTGAATCGTATTGCTAATGACTTACATTTACCTTACAGTTCAATCATAGCACCGGGGAACGAAGTAGAACATACTGACAACTGTGTAAGTTTGTTGTCAGTCCAGAGGATTTCTTAAAGGTGAGGTACTGCTAACGATGTAGTTTAAGACTACATTGTATAGCGTAGGGGCAGACCTATGTGTCTGCCCGCGGGCGAACACACAGGTTCGCCCCTACGGGATTGATGGAAGGCGCGAAGACAGGGGTTGGCCCCTGAGGGTCAATCGGTCAGGGTAATGAATCCGTGTTTGATGGCGTACTTGACCAGCTCGGCCCTGCTGTGTAATCCCAGCTTCCCCATGATATTGGCCCGGTGCGTTTGCACCGTGGACGGGCTCAGCGTGAGCCTTTGCGCTATCTCCTGGTTGTTATGGTCCTCGGCTATGAGCTTTACGATTTCCCGCTCACGGTTTGTCAGGCCATCGTAAGTTTCACTGCTTTGCCCTGACTTGACCCGTTGCAGGTAATCGGTCAGCAGCTTCTTGGCCATGGTGGGATAGAGAAAGACATCCCCCCGCCATATCGCCCGGATGGCGGAAACCAGCTCCCCGGAAGAACCTCCCTTTACAAAGTACCCGGAGGCCCCGATCTCCAGTATCTTGAAAAAGTACTCATCACCTTCGTGCATGGTTAAGGCCAGGACCTTGATTTCGGGGTTGTCCTGCCTGATCTGCTTGGTGGCCTCCAGTCCGTTCATACCGGGCATAGTGATATCCATCAGTACGATATCGGGCTTCAGCTCGCCGGCCTTTCTGATGGCCTCCTCCCCATTGGTGGCATCACCAATTACCTCGAGGTCTGGCTGGGCATCGAGAATGATGTGCAAGCCCTCGCGGACCAGCGCGTGGTCATCCACGATCATTATTTTGATCTTTTTCATCGGATTCTCCTGTAACAATGTTGGGTTCGTCCCCTGCGCCGACGCCAGATTTAGCTGAGGTAGCTAGCGCAGGAATATCTATCGGAATATTGACTTCCAGGCGGGTACCTCGCCCAACCTGCGACTGGATGGAAAAGGTCCCGCCCAGGAGCTTGGTCCGCTCCTGGATGCCGAGGATGCCTGCCGAATGCTTTCCACCCCGTGTCCGGTAAAAAGCGTCAACGTCAAAGCCCTGGCCATCGTCTTTGACGATCGCCGTGATCTTGCCGCCGTTGACTGACAGATCGATTTCGACATTTTGGGCATGGGCGTGCTTGACAACATTATGCGTTGCTTCCTGGATTATCCGGAACAAGGCAGTCTCGATAGTCGGGTTGAGGCGCCCGTTTATGCCATCGCTCCTGAAGTCCACCTTGATGCCGGATTCCTCGGGATATCGCTGGACGTAGGCATTTATGGCGGGTATCAGACCGAGATCGTCAAGAGACGATGGCCGGAGATCAATGGTCAGCTTCCGAATGTCCTGCAGCGTGCGGACCAGCAGGGATTTGGTACTGGCCAGCCTTTCCCTTAACTGTGACTGCGTGGGTGCTGTCATCTCCTCCAGCGATTCGATGCTCATGATGAGGCCGGTCAGCGTTTGGCCGTACTCATCGTGAAGTTCCCGGGCAATGCGCTTCCGTTCCTCCTCCTGCGCCGCAATCACACTATTAAGTAATTCGCCGCGCAGTTCTCCCTGCTGTCTGGCTGCTTCGTAGCGCAAAGTCAGTTCTTCCCTGGACCTGGCTATCTGCTGCCTCATCCCCTGGAAGGCAGCGCCCAGTTGCCCGATCTCATCGTCGCGCTGCAACGGAATGGCCGCGTTAAAGTCACCGGCCGCCAGCTTCCTGGCAGCGGCGGTAAGCATTCGAATGGGCTTCACGATGCCTTCAATGGTAGCCCATACCAGTAGCAGAGTGCACGCCAGCAAGATCGTGCCCAGGATAAGAAATCGTGTTTGGAGTTGCCTGGTGGGAGAGAGCGCTTCCTCCTGTGACTGCCGGATGGCTACGCCCCACGAGGCCGCTGAAAGCGGCGCAAATGCCAGGACATCCTCGCGTTTTTCGATTCCTCCTTCTTCCTCATGGCAGCGGTGGCAAGTCCCTACAGTAGCCGCTCCCCGGTCGATCAAGGCGGCGAATCTCTCAGGATGATCGCTCATTTCGAAGACGCCTGGAGCCAGCCCCGGGCTGGTCCTGGCCAGAACGATTCCGTTGCCGTCGACGATTTCGGTGTACCCGGTTGTTCCAACTCTTATTGCTTCACTGAAAGCGCTAATGCTCGATTGGTCTATGTCGATGATGGTGGCGAGTACTCCTGCTACTTCCCCCTCCCGTTCCTTGATGGCCGCGCTCACCATCACTCCCGGCTTTCTGATCGCCGGACCGGATACCAGGCCCGAAACGGTCGAGCGCCCGGAAGCCAGGGTTTCCCTGATCTCGGCATATTCCAGCATGTTTATGCCCGTGGCTTGCGGATCCCGCGGCGCGGTGCGCAGGATATTACCTGTTTTGCCAACGAGGAAGATACCCCCAGTGCGAATCCCAGACCGGGCAAAAATGTCCTGCAGAGAGACGCTCATGGAATCAAACTCGACTTCGCCGGGGAGCCCGCCACC
>CAZFEA010000035.1:0-1149 GCA_964518085.1 uncultured Dehalococcoidia bacterium | reverse complement strand
ACCAAATTCGGAGGCGTTCTCAACCTGTACCCGCACATACATCAGGGTCTCATCCACATGGCTGGCCACGATGCGGGCTATGGTCAACCGTTCATCCAGTGTCCTGCGGACACTATCGTTTACCGATTGCACTCCCAGCCAGCTAAAAATGCCCAGACCCATCAACAGGGCAGCCAGCGCCAGCCCGCTGATCCTGCCCCGCAGGGTTAACTTACCCACTCGCGCCATTGCCGGCCCGCAGTTTCTTACAATACACGATGTATCCTGCCTACACTCGTTTTGATATTATGTTAACACTGATTGAGGATGCCTGTCTACTCTTAACTATATAATACGCATGGCGGGGCGTAGCGGCACGGCGTCGGTATCAGGTATCAGGGCGGGGCGTAGCGGCACGGTGCCCGTGCCGGGGAGGCAGGCCAAGGTACGGCTTGTTGTTGACAAAGCTTTTCCCTATGACATAGAATACGGCAACGCAGCAACGTGGGCAGATTCGTGAAGCAGGATTTGAAAAGAGTCCCAGCCAATAATGAAGAATGATCCCGGCCTAAGCCTCGAAGTCTATGAACCGACTGGCCCCTTCGAGATAGCAGAACTCCCGGCGCCGCGGCTGGCCACCCTGTCGGGCAAGACCGTCGGTGAACTCTCCAACGGAGGAACCTGGGAGCAGGAGCGGACTTTCCCTCTCATCCGGGAGTTGCTCCAGAAACGCTATCCGGGCATCCAAATCATCCCTTATACCGAGTTCCCCGAAGGCGCCAGCGAAACGACCACCGATATGCTACAGAAGAAAGGCTGCCAGGCGGTCATCATCGGCAACGCGGCCAGAGGCGAGGTCGCGGTGGTCGCCGGACGGCTAGCCGCCAGAATCGAAAAAACCGGTATTCCCACCATGGTAATCACCCGCAAAGGCTTCGCCGGGGTGGTTCACAACTCTTTCGCTGCCCTGGGCTTCCCTCCCGAAGCACCCGTAATTTCCGAATTCCCCATCAGCATGTTCTTGCCGGACAGCGACCTGACCCCTCTGCGGGAGAACATTGATAAGGTAATCTTCGGGTTGACCCGATGGCAGCCAGAGACCAGGCAGAAGGGCATCATCGTTCCACCCAATATTACGGTAGCGGGCAAGGACTGCCAGGAAGCCCTGGA
>CAZFEA010000034.1:0-14461 GCA_964518085.1 uncultured Dehalococcoidia bacterium | reverse complement strand
AACAGGATTTTTGAGGCAACGATACCATATTCGGTAACATTAATTATGACTCAATGCGCATTCTTGACATTTTCCTATCCAAAAGGTTAGTATTGACTCAGGTTGACAGCGACAACCTGTCAGGACGGTAATCTGACCCGGACATATCCAGGCGAAAGGAAGTGATATGTTCGCCCTGACAATAATAATTTCCCTGGCATCGCTGGCTGCGGGCGCCTTCGCGGGCGTTTACCTCAGGCAGATGATGGCCAGGAAGAAGCTCGAAGAGGCAAAAGAACAAGCCCAATCCTTAATCGAGGAAGCAAAAACCAAAAGCAAAGAGGTACTCCTTGAAGCCAAAGAACAAGCCATCAAACTGCAGGCTGCGGCTGAAACGGAGTACCGCGACCGCCGCGCCGAACTCGGCCGGCAGGAAAGGCGTCTGAACCAGAAAGACGAAAACCTGGAAAAGAGGCTGGATGCCCTGGACCGCAGGGAACACGCGCTAAACGGTAGAGACAAGGAAACGCAAGCCATCAGACAACAAGTGGAAAGCCTGAAAAAGAGGGAACTTCAGCAACTTGAAGTTGTCTCCAGTATGACCAGCGAGCAGGCCAAGCAGCAATTGCTCCAGGTCATGGAGACCGAGGCCAAAGAGGACGCTTCGCGCCGGGTGCGGGAATGGGAGGAATCGGTGAAGCGGGACGCCGAGGTCAGGGCCAGGGAAGTCCTCTGCTCCACCATACAGCGCTGCGCTACCGATGTCGTTTCAGACATTTCGGTCTCTACTGTGCCGCTTCCCAGCGACGAAATGAAAGGCCGGCTCATCGGTCGAGAAGGAAGGAACATAAGGGCCCTGGAACATGCTACGGGCGTTGACCTGATTATTGATGATACCCCTGAAGCAGTGACCTTAGCGTGTTTCGACCCGGTGCGCCGTGAGGTAGCGCGGGTAGCCCTGAACAAGCTGATCCTTGACGGCCGCATTCACCCGGCGCGCATCGAGGACGTGGTGGAAAAGGCAAAGACCGAGGTCGAAGAGACCATGCGCTCCGAAGGAGAGCAGACCATCATTAAGGCCGGGGTGCACGGAGTGCACCCGGAGATCGTGAAGCTACTGGGCAGGCTTAAATTCAGGACCAGCTATGGACAGAACGTACTGCAACATAGCCTGGAAGTCTCGTATCTGGCTGGTTCGATTGCTGCTGAACTGGGCGCCAACGTGGACGTGGCCAAAAAATCCGGGCTGCTCCACGACCTGGGAAAGGCCGTCGACCACCAGGTCGAAGGGCCGCATGCCAATATCGGCGCCGAACTGGTGCAGCAATGGGAGAAGAACAAGGAGGTGGTGGCGGGGGTCGCGGAACATCACGGCGAAGCGGGCCGCATGAGTATCATGGGCTTTATCGTTTCGGCCGCGGATGCTATTAGTGGTGGCCGACCGGGGGCTCGCAAAGAGTCTGTGGAACAATACTTGAAGCGGCTGGAGAACCTTGAAAACATCGCCAATAGCTTTGAAGGCGTTGAGAAATCATTCGCCATTCAAGCAGGCCGCGAAATGCGTATTTTGGTCAAACCGGAAAGCGTCGACGATCTTGGCGCGCTACGCCTGGCGCGCGACATCGTCAAGAAAATACAAGAAAGTTTGGATTACCCAGGTCAGATTAAAGTTACCGTCATAAGAGAGACAAGGGCTGTCGAATACGCTAAGTAGAAAGTGTACTATTGCGGATCCTGGCGATTGGTGACGTAATAGGCAGGCCTGGCAGAAGGGCCGTCAAAATCCTTGTGCCAGGCCTGCGTCTTGAATACTCCCTTGATATCGTAATTGCCAACGGGGAAAATGCGGCGGGGGGGTTGGGTCTGACGCCGGATACGGCGCGGGAGCTTCTTTCCAGCGGGATCGACATACTTACTTCCGGAAACCACATCTGGCACCACAAAGAAATGGTCCCCCAGATGGATGGGCCTCTGGCCGTCATCCGTCCGCTTAACTTTCCACCCGGCGTCCCGGGCCGGGGTTTCCTCAAGGTCGGGCAGGCCACGGTGGTAAACCTGATCGGCCGTACCTTCATCGGCAGCTACGACTGTCCCTTCCAGGCCATGAATTCTTTTATCGCGGCCTGTCCCCCCACGGACAAAGTCATAGTTGTCGATATTCACGCCGAGGCCACCGCGGAAAAGGTAGCCATGGGATGGTTTCTCGATGGCCGGGTGAGCGCCGTTTTTGGCACTCACACCCATGTCGGCACGGTCGACGCCAGGGTGCTTCCCGGCGGCACCGCCTACATAACCGACATCGGCATGGTGGGGCCTGAAGATTCGGTTATCGGCGACGACAAGTCCTCGGTGCTTGACAGGTTCCTTCGCAGGATGCCCCATCGCCTGTCGGTAGGCTCGGGACCAACGATATTCAATGCCATACTTATGGATATCGATGAAGCCACGGGAAAGTCACGCAGCATCCTCCGCATCGATAAGAGGTTGGAATAGCAAAATGTCATTGCGAGGAACCCCTTCGCTTGCGAAGGGAGACGAAGCAATCCCGCGATGGCGGTACGACAGGCTTTCCAGCCTGTCGCCGGGCACGCGTCCGCCTGAGGCGGATGCCGCTACGGGTTTTTGAGTGCACCCTGGCGGGATTACTTCGCTGCGCTCGCAATGACAATTTCTGAGCAGTTCATGGCAATCGACCTTCATCTTCATAGCAATGCGTCGGACGGTCACTACGCCCCTGATGAACTGGTCGGCCTGTGCGCTCGGGCCGGACTGACGGTCATCGCCCTGACCGACCACGATTCGGTATCGGGCGTTGCCCCGGCCCTGGAGGCCGCCGCCCGGGTGGGGGATATCCAGGTTATCCCCGGCGTAGAAATCGGCACCGACGTCCCGCACGGAGAGGTGCACCTCCTTGGCTATTTTATTGATCATACCGATGACAGTCTGAACAAGACGCTGGCAAGATTGCGGGACTCACGCCAGATGCGCGCCACGCGCATGATTGCCAAACTGTACAATCTGGGCATAAACATTGAATGGAAGAGGGTGCAGGAGCTTGCCGGTACCGGTTCCATCGGCCGCCCTCACATCGCCCAGGCGATGCTGGAGAAGGGGTACATATCATCCTTCAAAGAAGCCTTCGACCGGTATATCGGACGGGACGGCCCGGCTTACGTGGAACGGGAAAAGATGTCTCCCGAAGAGGCCGTGGCGCTGATAGTCAGCGCGGCTGGTCTGCCGGTGCTGGCCCATCCCTTCACCACTCCCGGGGTAGAAGATTTACTGGGCCGGTTGGTACCGGCAGGACTGGTGGGCCTGGAGGCGTATTATGCCAGTGCGTCGCCCGAAGACATAGGCAAGATGAAGCGCCTCGCCCGGAAACTCAACCTGATTGCTACCGGAGGCAGCGATTTTCACGGCCTCAATGCTGAATTTGAACTGCCGCTGGGCCAGGCGCCGATACCCCAGGAATGCGCCACCAGCCTGATCGCGCTGGCCCGGAAAATGGGGCGACTTCCGAATTCAGGAGGATAAATGGACTGGCTAGCCTTCCCGGTCATCGCCAGTTCTTATTTCCTGGGCGCCATCCCGCTCGCCTACCTGCTGGGCAGGTGGCTAAGAGGCAAAGATATTTCCCAGGCCGGTACCGGTACTTCCGGCGCAGCCAACGTCTGGCATAGCGTCTCGCGCAAGTGGGGATTGCTGGTCTTTTTTGCCGATGCGCTGAAGGGGGCAGCCGGGCCAATTGCCGGTCAACTGGCCGGGCTCGACCAGCCGGTACAGGTAGCGGCGGGCCTGGCGGTAGTGACAGGTCATAACTGGTCGGTCTTTCTCCGGTTCCGCGGCGGCCGGGGGATCGCCAGCATCGTGGGAATGATGCTGGTACTCGGTCCCCGGGAAGGCCTGATCGCCATTGCCATCGGACTTGCCGGCATGCCCCTGAGAAAAACGGCAATCACGGTGCTTGCCGGCATAGCCCTGATTCCCGTAATGGGCTGGTTATTCGGGCAGGGGCCGGCGATAATATCGGGAGAAATAGCCATAGTTGTCCTGGTTATTGCCAAACGCCTGGAAGCAAACCGGAGGAGCTTCCCCCGGGACGCCGGCGCGTGGCAGGTCTTGCTGTACCGGCTCTTACTCGACCGGGATATCAGGGATAGAAAGGCATGGATTGAGGGACAGGAGACAGAAGATAGAAGACGGTAGCAGCACGCTGCGCGTGCCGGGGGCAACGCAACGAACCCAAGGAACTCAAGGAACTCAAGGAACCCAACGAACCCAACGAACCCTATGAACTCAAGGAACTGAACCGTTGAAGTGCGCCACCCATCCCAACATAGAAACCAACCTCAGTTGCGGCAAGTGCGGCAAACCCATTTGCCCCAGGTGCATGGTCATGACCCCGGTAGGCGCCCGCTGCCGCGACTGCGCCGGGCTGAGGCGGCTGCCCACCTATCAGGTCACTCCCATATTCTACCTCAGGGCCGCCGGGGCCGGACTGGGCGGCGCAGTGGCCGTGGGTTATGCCTGGTTTCTTATCCTGCAAATAGCTTTTACCAACTTTCTTGGCATTTTCATAGCCGCCGGCGCCGGTTATGGCATAGCCTGGATCATTAGTATTGCCGTCAACCGGAAACGGGGCGCGGGACTTGCCGTGATCGGAGCGGCCAGTTTCCTTTTAAGCTATCTGGTTCAACTTCTTCTTGGATACGGACCGGGCATCCTGCCGGTCCTCTTCGGGCATTTGTTCTCGATATTTCGTGTCCTCGCCCTGGCCGCCGGCATTTTTGTGGCTGTAACCCGGCTAAAATAGGCAAACAACACCTCCTTTCTTGGTTGCTGATCACCCCCGTCCATCTTTAGACTTTCCGTGCTCCTTCATATGACCTACGTCCGGGCATGACCGCTTACCGCCCCAACAAACTAATTGATACAACTTCGCTACAAATTCTTCCCGCTCCTTCACGAAATTGTAACAACCGCCATGGCAAGATACTGCAAGATCGCATTGCAGGGAGAAGCTCGTCGGCTGGCACAGAGAATATGAGTGGCTTACGGTAGCGAAGATGAATATCAGCGAGAATCCTGGAGTTAAGGCTACGCCCACCCAAGGCGTCAGGGTTTCCATTGCCTTATTGGTCCTGGCGTTTGTAGTGGCTTTCATGGTGAATTTGCTGATACCTACCTGGTTCGCCCTGGGCGTGGTGGGCGCCGGCGGCGGGCATGTCCACGGCGGAGCCAAGATTTCTCAAGAATGGTTTGTCTCCAAGCTCAATGAGCAGCAGCAGAAATACGGCCTGCCTGATGGCTCGGTCAGGGTACCCCCGGGAAACAAGGCGCTGGTGACCATGCCAGATGGACTGGTAGTGCCCACGTCCAGTAGCAAAGTGTACATCATGATGCGCCAGTATTCATTCACCCCGCAGACCATCCGCCTGCGGTTCGGCGGGCTTTACGACCTTATCTTCTTTTCGCCCGATGTCTTCCATGGTGTCTCTTTAATACAGGACGGAAGTCTCAATGCTGTGGTCATGCCGGAAATGACCTCCAAACTTACTGTCAGGGTAACCCGGAGCGGAGAAATCAAGCTAATCTGCAACGAATATTGCGGGCTGGGCCATCATCTCATGACAGCCAGAATTATCGTTGAGTAGAGACAGACTATGATGCTATGGCAGGGAATAAGGATTCAGCCCGAAGACCGGAGGCTGCTATTAGCTTTCATCGGTTCTGGTCTGGCCATCATGGCCATCGGCCTGTTTTTCGCCCTTCTGATGCTTCTGGTGCGGACCCCCGCGATTTCCATATTGCCAGCCAACGTCTACTATCAAGCCCTGACCGGACACTCACTGATGATGTTTATTTTCTGGTTGAGTCTGATCCAATCGGCATTTCTTATCGGGGCGTGTACAGTATTAATTCAGCGGAGACTCTGGAGCTACCGGCTAGCCTGGGCAGGCTGGGCCATCATGGTCCTGGCTGCCCTCTGCGCGTTGACAGGCATACTACTCGGGGCCAGCGTGAGCTATCATGCGCTGTTCCCGTTGACCCGGCAAGTTCCCGCGGCCTGGCTCATATATCTGAGTGCGGTGTTATTGACCCTGGGCATATCTCTGGTAGTGATTGATTTTGTGGCTACCATCTTCGGCGCCGTGGAAGGCAAGAGAAGCTTAACCGGTTGGGTCGCCTTTCTGAAGCGCATTCCAATATCCACTTTCGCCGCCATGGCGGGCCTCTTTATTGCCGTGCCAGGTCTGATAGCGTCCTTCAAAGTGTTCATCCCGGCTTTACTTCTGTCACTGGGAAATGATCCCATTGACCCCCTGGTTTCGAACCTCTACCGTATGAACTGGCATATTGCCTTCCATATTTATCACTACATACCTGCTCTGGCGCTTGTAGGCGTGGCTTACATATTGGTGGAGGCAACCGCCGGGGCGGATTCGGTGTACGCCAAGCAGGTGGCTAAGGCCCTGTTTCTCCTCTATCCGTTTTTCGTGCCGCCCACCTTCGTTTACCATTTGCTGGTTGACCCCAATCTCACTTACAACGTGAAGTTCATCGGTTCCAGTCTGGCGCTGCTGGTCGGTGTGCCCACCATACTTCATATGTTCATTATCCTGGGAATGCTGGAGGCCCGAATGAGGCGCGCCGGCTATGGCTTTTTCAAATGGTTTGCTCATCTCCCATGGCGAAACCCGGTGTTCGGCTCCATGGCCATGGCCATGGTTACCCTCTTTGTGGGGGGGCTCCTGTCATATGTCCTGATACAGGAACAACTATCGCCATTGCTGCACAACACGTTTGTTGTCCCGGCCTACGTTCATCCCATGGCAGCCGGCGGCGCCAACATCATGTACATGGGCGCCCTGTATTACGCAGTACCAATCCTCCTGGGCAGAAAGCTATGGGGATTGGGAATAGCCCGGTTTCAGCCCTATGTGATGGGTGCAGCCCTTGTTTTAATGTCCGTCTTTGGAACGGGCGCCGGCCTGGCCGGGGTCCCCCGCCGTTATGCCATCCTGGGGGCAGATGCGCCCGCCTCCTGGTCGACCTGGCTAAACCTGTCTTTGGGGGTCGGCGGCATGCTGGCAACCATCGGGCTGGCCTCCTTCACCGGAATCATGTTGATGACTGCGCTGAAAGGCAAGAAAGTGATCGGCATTGAAAACGCCATACGAGGCACTGAAGCGATACCGCGGCCGTTCAAAACCGAATACGGGCGCACCTGGATGGCCCTTGTTCCGTCCTCGGTTTTTGTGGTCGTGGTCCTGGCATTAACCCTGATGGTTTTTGGACATTTGTGGGGGCTGCCGGTGCAGTTCCAGGTAAGGTGACGATATGGAGAAAAGCCTGCTGGTAACCCGGGGCGATACCCTGCTGGTGTGGCTGAAAATCCTGACCCTTTTCCTCGGTTTTGGGGGCACCATTGCCGTAGTGTTCCTCGCAGACGTGATGACCACCCGGCTGGCCAACCCCGTCGGAGTCGCCGGAGTTGAAGCAGTAACCATGTCTGAGGTCGAGGAACTGCACCACTGGATCGGATACAAGGTTGCTTTGAAGGCAATGGATGACAGGGATGTCGTATATCACGTGGGCAAGCTATTTGCCTCCGCCGCTGACCCCAAGCAGAAGTCGGCGCTTGACGGAATTCTGGCAGAGCATATGCCGGCAGGGCACTTCATACATACCAAGAATATCCTCAAAGAATTGCTGGGAACCAAAGCGGAGCCTCAAGCGTTCCCGACGCAACTCGAGGCAAAGCTAGCTCTCGCCCTCGTTAAAGAAAACAAGGCCGACGATGCCAAAGCCCAGCTAGAGCATACGGTAACCGTTACCTCCGGTCACGCCAGAGAAGAGGCACAACAGGCTCTGGAGGCAGTGCTGAAAGGGGATATGGAGGCCGCGGTACGTCTCCTGACCCATCTGTCCGGGGCCGAGGGACATGAGGGCACAAAGTAGAAAGGAGGTGGCCGGCGGGTTTTTCAGACACTTCTGCAGTAATCTCATCTCCCGCAGGGGAGAGAAGAGGCGCAACTTGTAACCAGGTACTAAGTTAGAGGAAGGAACAAAATGAGAAAGCTTCTGGTTCTCGCATTGGCTATGGCAATACTGGGGATTCTTGCCGCCGCGTGTGCCGGCGCCAGAGCCAGGGTGTCCCCCGGGGAGCGCGTTTTCTACGTGAACGCCATTGAGATAAAGGGGGCCACCAGCACGACAAAGCTCGCGCCCCCGTCAGTGAACCCCGAGGAACTATCCAAGGGTCTGGCGCTTAAAGCTCCCGGGGTTTTTGACAAAGCGGACCCCACCCGGTGGGAGGTATCCTCGTATCAGTTCAATCCCGCGGCGATGAACGTCTTCCAGGGAGACCGGGTCAAGCTCATGCTCTTCGTGGTAAATGGCGACAAGCATAAAGACGTCATCATCGACCCGGACGGAGTAACAGTGGTACCTGAGAAGGAGCACAACAGAGGCCGGATGTACGAAATCAACTTCACCGCCGACAAGGCCGGGTTCTACGCTCTTCATTGTGAGGAGCACAAAGAGACCATGCATGCCACCATCACGGTAATGCCGCGGTGATCCCCTGGCTGGTCATTGGGAGGAAGCGCTTCTTTCGCCGAAGGGTCACAGAGCAGTCCCCGCGATGGCCGGGTCCGACAGGCTTTTCAGCCTGTCGGAAGGCACGCGCGGCATGCCGCTACGGGTTATTGAGTGCACCCAAACGGGATTGCTTCGCTGCGCTCGCAATGACATTTTCTGAGCAGTTTTCCCAGGGTTGATAAAGCCATGCTACAATAGCCCATGGCCAAACGAAGAAGATGGGTGGGAATCCCCATTTTTCCCTGGCTGGCAGCGCTGATCTCGCTGACAGTGGGCTTGCTATTTACCGGCTTCGCTTTCCTGGGACTTCAAGCCCTGAATATCAGTACCAACCGCATTTTGGAAGAGCGACTGGTGCTGGCAGAGATGGCGGCGAGCCAGATAGAAGCGATGCTTCAACACGCTTTCAATGAGTTGCTCAAAGCTACCACCTTTGCCTCTTTTGACCCTGCCGCTGAGGATCTAGGTTCTGAGTACCATATGCTGGCACACAGCTATGGAAGAATAGGCACCATGACCCTGGGCGTATACTTCCTAGACGCGCACGGCGGGGTGGTCATGACGGAGCCCCAGGAGGCGACATCTGCCGAGGCAGTGCTGCTGCCTATTCGTAATAGCTTTGCCCAGCCCAAGGGGAAAATGGTCTCGGAGCCATTTGTTGACCCCAGGAGCGGGCGCCCTGCAGTGGCCGTAACCATTGCCGTACCGGGCAAGGATGGTGAAATAATTTCTTATTTGAGCGGGATCATCGACCTTTCCGGGTCATTGGTAACCGGCACCCTGGATAGCGCCTTGAAGCTGGGGCATACCGGACACGCCGAACTGGTGACGGCCGAGGGAATAGTAGTTGCATCCACCGACCGCGGTTCCTTCCTGCATCCGGGGGAGCATCAGGCATTCTACCGGGCAAACCTGGCTGTTCAGAGAACAAAAGCCATAGAAACCGTGCCCTACGAAGTAAGCGGGATGCCTACACGGGACAACCACACAATGGCGGTGGTGCCTCTATCGTTGGCTACCTGGGGTATGGCGCTCGGCGGTGATGAGGCCGAAACCATGGCGCCGGTGACTTCTCTGCGCCGGAATTTGCTCCTCTTTGGACTGGTCATGACCGTCCTCACCCTGGGCATCATGTGGGGAACCAGGAGGATTGTTCGCCCGGTGCTTCTGCTTACCCAACGGGCCAGAGCGATGGCTGAGGGCGATTTGACCACCCCTATTGAAATACAGGCAACGGGGGAGCTGGGTGTCCTTGCAAGAGCGTTCAATGAGATGAGAAAACACCTCTTGGAAGCCCGCGAGAAGCTTACCCAATCGAACGTGGAACTGGAGGAAAAAGTCCTCCAGCGCAGCCATGAGCTGGCAAAACTGCAGTCTCAGGTGGAGTTGGAACGCCTAAAAATAGAATTCATCAGCCAGGTCTCACACGAGTTCCGTACCCCGCTGGGCCTTATCAGAGGCTACGTCAGCACCCTGCTTCGTCGTGACATTTCTCCGGATGACCGGACAAGACAGGAATTTCTACTAATAACCCAGGAAGAGACTGAAAAGCTCGAGGAACTGGTGGAAACATTGCTTGACACTTCGCGCATGCGCACCGGAACCTTCGCTATTAACAAGGAGGACGTTGACCTGGACAACCTTCTCCACCGCGTTACCGAAAGGGCAAGAGCCAGGGCCGAGCGGCACACGGTCCTGTACCACGAGATCACTTCCCTGCCGCTGGTGCGCGCAGATGCCCATCGCCTTGAGCAGGTCTTTGACAACCTGCTGGATAATGCTCTGAAATATTCCCATGGCGGTATGGTGACCATCGATGCCCGGGCGGATAACGGAAAGTTGCACTTTACTGTTTCTGACCAGGGACGCGGCATTCCGGACGGGGAGCTAAGGCATGTATTCGATGCCTTTTACCGGGGACAGGACCCGGCTACAGCCAGAATAAAAGGCAGCGGCCTGGGACTGGCGGTCTGCAAAGGGATCGTGGAGGCCCACGGGGGGCAGATCTGGGCTGAAAGCGTACTGGAAAAAGGAACCCGCTTCCACTTTACTCTACCCTTAGAGGAAACAGATGAAAAAAGACCTGGTACTGGTAGTTGATGATGAGCCTCGCTACCTGAAATTACTCCGTTTTAACCTGGAACAGTCGAACTACCAGGTGGCCACGGCGGCAACCGGAGAAGAAGCCGTGCAAGGCGCCGCCTCCGGCAACCCGGACCTGGTCCTGCTGGACCTGAGGCTTCCCGATATTGATGGTTATGAGGTCTGCCGGCGGATAAGGGAATTCTCCAGCGCGCCAGTCATTATGGTCACGGCAAAGGCGGAGGTAGTAGACAAGGTCCGGGGGCTTAAGGCGGGAGCCGACGACTACATTACCAAGCCGTTCAGCGCCGACGAACTTCTGGCAAGAGTGGAAACAGTGCTGCGGCGCTCACGCGCCCCCTATGTTCCCCCCGCTGTTCCCGGTTTGACCATCGGAGAACTGGTAATAGACTTTGGCCGCCGGACGGTGACGGTGAAAGGACAGGAAATTATGCTCGCGCCGGTCGAATACCGGCTGCTTTATGCCCTGGCCACCAATGCCGGTCGCCTGATGACACCTCAGGAAATACAGGAGAGAGTATGGGGGTCGGAGTACCGGGAGTATTATGAAGGACTCCGCGCCCACATCCACCGGCTTCGCCAAAAGATCGAGCCGGACGCGGAACACCCGGAATATATCATCACCAGGCATGGAGTGGGCTATATGCTGGCTGTCAATGCCGTGTCCCCTGCAAAAACCGGGCAAGAACCCGGTAGATCGTGAGGCATCGAGGTCTTGCTCAGGAAATATCATTGCCAGCGCGGGCGATGGCTCGGCCTTCTGGCTCTCCTCTGGCTGGCAGGGTTGGCCTGCGCCGGGCAGGCCGGGCCGGAAACTCGCACCATGAACCTTTCGATAGTAAGCCAGACCTTATATGGGGCCCGGCCGGATAAGCTGATCCCGTGCGCCCAGGGCGAAAAGGTCACCTTCAGTATCACCGCCGATGAACCGATGGAGGTCTTCCTTCACGGTTACGATAAAGGCACCCGGGTAACGCCCGGGCAAACCAGCACCCTGGAGTTCGCGGCCATTGTCCCTGGACGTTACCCGCTGATGATCCATTCCCTGGGAGCAGGGAAAGGTGAACGGAAGGTGGAAATCCTGCTCGGGTTGGTTGATGTCTCGCCGGGTAACTGAGACCTGTACAGATGAGGGCTATGCTGTCCGTCTATCTTAATCTGGCTAAGCCGAGAATACTGATACTGGTGGTGGTTACCGCCCTGGCGTCAGCTGTGGTCGCCGCACAGGGGAATGTTCCTCCGACCACCAGCCTACTCTTGATACTGTCCGGGAGCCTGGCCTCGGCCGGCACCGCTTTCTTGAATAACTATTTCGACCGGCGCATAGACGGGATCATGCCGCGGACACAAAACCGACCTCTCCCTTCGAGAAGGATCAGCCCCAGTAGAGTTATCCTGGCCGGTCTGATACTGATCGCAGTCTCAGTCATGGTGGGGTTGCAAATTAACTACGCGGCTGCCCTGTTCATTTTCGGCGGGGCCATGGTATACGTAGTCCTTTATACGCTGTGCTTGAAACAACGTAGTTGCCTCAACATCGTTCTTGGCGGGTTGTCCGGTAGCTGCGCTGCCCTCGGCGGCTGGTTTGCGGTAACCAGCCAGCTTTCTCCGGCGCCGGCGATAATGGCCTTGCTGCTGTTCCTGTGGACGCCCGGCCATTTCTGGAGCTTCGCAATAGTCCACTGTGAGGATTACCGGAAAGCAGGCATTCCAATGTTGCCCGTCTCAGCCGGGACTAAGAAAGCATCGCTCTTGATTGTACTGTTTACCGGTTTGCTCCTGCCGGCTTCTCTTTTGCTTCATTTCACCGGTCAATTAGGTCAACTATACCTGGTTGGCGCCGCTATCCTGGGTGTCCTGTTCCTTTCTTCAAGCCTTCGACTCTGGATACAGCCGGGGACAGAAAGAGCATGGGCCAATTTCAGGTTCTCCGGCATCTATCTTTTTGGCCTATTTGGGGTCATGGCTATTGACGTGCTAATACAATGACTTCCGAGGAGAAGAATAATGGGAAAAATAGTGATACCGTGCCTTCTGTTGACAGCAGGAATCTTCCTGGTCTCGTGCGCCGGGCAAGGACCGTCCCCAACCCAGGCGCCCGCGCGACCCCCCATTTCCTCCGCCGCAACAAGCGCCCAGGCATCAGACGCCGCCAGGCTGTTTGCTGCTAACTGTGCCGTATGTCACGGCGAAAAGCGCCAGGGGGTCTCCGGGTTAGGCCCGGCTTTGACACCAGAAACCCTGGCAAAGCTGAGTGATGCCGAGGTGACTGGCACCGTCTTAAGGGGCAGACCAGGCACCTCGATGGCTGGCTTCGAGGGTCGCCTCAATCCCGAAGAGGCCGGCGCCCTGGTTCAGCTCATTAAGCGCACCACCCCGTAAACCGGTAAGGCCGCTGCCTGGCCATCCGGCATCGCGGCCTCCTGCCTCCTGCAATAGCCCTTTGAATTCGCCAGGTTTGTTGTGATAAACTTGGCAGATTTCAAAACGGTCTCGTTTTAAGCAGGAGGTAGCTCCACCATGTTTCTTGCCGCGCTGGCCGCTGCGCTGCTGGCCGATTCGCCCACCCGCGAAATCTACGGCAACATCCACCTCGGCCAGCTAATATACATCTTCGATAGCGCCCTGGTCGTCTTCCTGGTTTTGGCCATCCGCAGCCGCTACCGGATATGGAAGCTGGGCGCCACCGACCCCCGGGACGGCCAGGGCAAGTCCCGGTTCTGGCCTTTCCTCAAGGTGGGCCTGACCGAGGTCCTGGGTCATAAGAGGATGCTGCGGGAACCGTATCCCGGGATCATGCATTTCCTCATCTTCTGGGCCTGCTTAATCTTCCTGGTGGCCACCGCCCTCGAGTCCCTCAGCTACTACACCACCCATTTTCTTCAGGGGCCGGTCTACGTTGTTTACTCGCTGACCACCGACATCTTCGGCATACTGATAATCGTCGGCGTGATCATCGCCGCCTTCCGGCGCTACATCCAGCGGCCCGACCGTTTGGACAATACCCCGGCGGACGCCTGGGCGCTGGTCTTCATTGTCGTGGTGGTCGTCTCCGGATTCCTGGTAGAAGGTTTCCGCATGGCGGCCATCGAAATGAGGCAACACCCGGACTGGGCCGTTCTTTCCCCCGGCGGGGTGGTTATCGCCAATATGGTCTCCGGACTTTCTGAGAGCAGTCTGCTTGTCTGGCACCGCATTTTCTGGTGGCTGCATTTTGCCTCTTACTTCGTCGCCGTGGCCTATGTCTGTTTTTCTTTCAACAAGTTGAGCCACATCATCGTTTCCCCCTGGAACATGTTCTGGCGAAACCTGACGCCGAACAAGGTCCCGCTGACGCCCATGGACCTGGAAAAGGCGGAGATCTTCGGTGTTTCCAAAATACAGGACTTCACCTGGAAACAACTGCTGGACCTGGACGCCTGCACCCGCTGCGGCCGCTGCCAGGAAAGTTGCCCGGCAAAACTTACCGGCAAGCCACTCAATCCGAAGAAGGTGATCGTGGACCTGAAGGGTCACATGCTGGAAAGGGCGCCGGCGCTTCTCGCCGCCAGGGCGGCCACCACCGCGGAGCAGAAAGCCGAACCGGCGCCCCCGGCCAAAGACATGATCCACGATATCATAACCGATGAAGTCCTGTGGGAATGCACCACCTGCCGCGCCTGCATGGAGGCCTGTCCCGTTTTCATCGAGCATGTGCCCAAAATCATCGACATGCGCCGCAACCTGGTGCTGGAGCAAAGCCAGATGCCGGAGACCGCCGCCGGCGCCCTGAAAA
>CAZFEA010000033.1:13984-14535 GCA_964518085.1 uncultured Dehalococcoidia bacterium | reverse complement strand
CATGGTGCTCGCCGGCGAGCATGGATGATTACGAAAGCCACGTTACCCTGGGGCGGCCGGGCATGCCAGTTACCTTGACACGACGGGAATGCCGGAGGTAAAAGCCTCATTGGCGTTGCTATCGCTGGATCCCGGAGACAGGCCGCCGCCAACGACAAAGACCGTGTCTCCTACCACGGCGGCGCCCAGGCCGTGCTTGGGTGTCGGCATGGGTGCATGTTTTTGCCAGGTGTCGGTAGCCGGGTCATAGGCTTCATTCTCTTCAAAGGTGCCCGCCGGTCCCTCGCCGCCGAAAATATGTATGCGGCCTTGAAGTACGGCGGCGGCAATGCCGCTGCGTGTCGTGGGCAGTGGGGCCTTCGGGGACCAGGTATCGGCCATCGGGTCGTAAGCTTCGTTGGCATTGAGGTTCGAGGCGAAGCTGTGTTTCAGGCGGCCGCCGATGGCATAGATTTTCCCGTTGACCACGGCAGCGGCCAGGTGGTCGCGGGCAGTAGGCATAGGGGCCTTTGTTTCCCAGGTTCTGGCCGCCGGGTCGAAGACCTCCAATG
>CAZFEA010000033.1:0-13974 GCA_964518085.1 uncultured Dehalococcoidia bacterium | reverse complement strand
AATGCCGGGATATTGGCGCCCCCGGGGCCGGTAACGCCGCCGATGACATGGATCCTGCCGTCCAGTACGGCGGCGGCATGGGCGCCCCGCGGCGTCGGCAGGTTGGCAATGACGCTCCAGCTATCAGTTGAAGGATCGTATTCGAATACACTGGCCAGTTTCCTGAAGCCGCCGTTGAACCCGCCGATGACATACAGCTTGCCATTTACGGCGGCGGCGGCGGTATGGTGGATGGCCAGGGGCAGGTCGGCCTTTCGTTCCCATTTGTTGGCCGCCGGGTGGTAAGCCTCTACCAGACTTGTGGCGCCGGCTGAAGGAATGAGGCCGCCAACGACGAAAACCTTTCCTTCAAGCTCAGCAACGGCCACCTCGCTTCGAGGCGCCGGCAGCGGCGCCCGCGGCGACCAGACTCCTGAAGCGCGGTTTCCGGTTTCGGACCTCATGGCGGGCTGCTGCCGGCAAGCCGTTATCACCGTTATCAGCAGGAGAAGGCAGGCCGCCACGGCTGCGGCCCGGCAGGCTAGCTTGCGGGAGTGACGAAGGTGGTTGAGCGGCATTGGTTTCTCCTCCCTGTGGGATAGGCTGTCTAACATCCTATACCGCTGGAACCGAGGTGGGTATTGGTAGCAATACTTATTTGGTCTGTGCATCCGCGGCGGCGCCTTCCAGGTGTGGTAAAATTGGGCAAAGTGGCCGACAAGAGGCGTCAAACGAGCGGAGCCAGATGACATTCAAAGTATATATTAGTCATAGCACCAGTCCCTGGGAGCTTGCCCACGTCTATGCAGTGGCAGAGGAGGCAGCGCATGCGAACACGGTTTAAGCTCAACTTCATCGTCACCCCGGTCACCGATGAACCCGTTTAGCTGGGTCTTGAGCTACGCTCAGAACCTACAAATGAAAGCGTTGTCTCACAGGCGGGGCCGCCTGCGGTACCGGTTATTTGTCGGAAAAATGAATACAACCGGGAGATTGTAAAGAATAATGGACCTTCGACAATTTATCGCCGAGATCGAGCGGATGGGTGAACTGGAGGTGATACAGGACGCCGATCCGCACCTGGAAATGGGGGCCATCACCGAGCTGTCCGCCGAGGAACAGGGCAAGGCGCTGCTGTTCGACAGGATTAAGGGTTTCCCCGAAGGCTACCGCATAATCACCAATTTCATCAGCACGGCGCACCGTCTGGGGGTGGCGATGGGGTTCCCGGCAGATATACGCAATGTGGAGCTGATCCGGTCGTTAAAGGATGCCTTCCGTGACCTGAAGCCCATAGACCCCGTCTACGTCTCTGACGGCCCGGTAACGGAGAACGTCTACCGTGACGGCGAAGTCGACCTCCTGAAGTTCCCGGCGCCCAGGTGGCATGAGTATGATGGCGGCCGCTATTTTGGCACCGGCGACATGGTCGTCCAGAAACACCCGGAAGAGGGGTGGGTTAACGTCGGTACCTACCGGACTCAGCTCCATGACAAAGAGACGGTGGCCCTGAACATCGCCCCCGGCAATCATGGCGCCGTCATCAGGCAGGCATACTGGGCAAAGGGCAAGGCCTGTCCCGTGGCCGTGGTCCTGGGTTGTCACCCCCGGGTATGGATACCGTCGCTGCTGGGATTTCCCTGGGGGGTCGAAGAGTATTCACTGGCCGGCGGCCTCCTGGGGAAACCGCTGGAACTGGTAAGAGGAGAATACACCGGGCTTCCCGTTCCGGCGGATGCCGAGATGGTAATTGAAGGGGACTGCCCCCCGCCCGAGGTCGATGCCAGAGATGAGGGACCCTTCGGTGAATGGCCGGGGTATTATGGCCGGGGGGTGCACAAAGAAGCCGTCATCAAGGTTAAGAGGATAATGCACCGGAATAATCCCATTATCCTGGGCGCCCCGCCGCTGAAGCCTCCCCTGGGGGTCAGCGGCGCCATGCGCGCCGCTCACGTCTGGATGGAATTGGAGAAACTGGGCATTCCCGGGATCAAGGGAATGTGGAACATGCGCTCGGGCGGATCAAAGCTCCTTCACGTCATCGCCATCGAACAGAAATATGCCGGACATGCCATGCAGGTGGCCATGGCCGCCATGTCCGGGACCGAGGGCGCCCGGCATGGCAAGTTCACCGTCATCGTGGACGATGACATCGACCCCAGCGACGATGCCGAGGTCTTGTGGGCTATCGCCACCCGCTGCGATCCGGCAACATCAATCCAGGTGATCCGCGATTGCTGGAGCAGCCCGCTGGAGCCGACGCTTACCAGGGAAAAGAAGGCCAGCGGCGACATAACCAACTCCAGGGCTATTATCCTGGCGTGCCGACCTTATTATTGGAAGAAGGACTTCCCCAGGGTCAACCGGGCCAGCGACGAGCTGAGGAGGGCCACCTTCAACAAGTGGCGGCGGCTGTTTTCTCGCGCCAGTATTTGACTGGTTCAAACACCCTCACCCTGGCACTCTCCCGTCGAGGGAGAGGGGACTCACACAGATAGTGGGGCAACCAGTACTATTTACTGACCATGCCGAACTTCGTTTGCAGCGACCGGCCATAGTCCATGGCCTCGGGCGGCGCGCTAAGGGCATCGCGAATCAGGTCGTCGAGGTCCTTGCCGGTCACCACGTCATAGACTTCGTTTACCTGCTTCTTGACGGTGCGGTCAAACTCGGGGTCTTTGGACATCCTGGTGAAGGCATCCACCAGCATTGCCATTATGTTGTCGGGTGTGCCGGGAGGGGCCGACAGGAATTTGTCAACCATCTTGGGCATCAACCATGCGGTAAAGGCCTGCCAGGGAAGCCCGGTTGGTTTCTTGTCACCGAGAACTTCAACGAAACTGGGCACGTCAGGGAAGTCTGAGCGCCGGGTAAACTGGTTGCCCTTGAGCCCGCCCAGGGCCACCCAGGTATCACCGACCCCTTCGGCGACCAGGCGGCGGATGACGAAGGCATTGGACCCGCCGTAGATGTCCAGTTCGCCGCGCCGGAAGGCGAGTTCCATTTCGCTGGTGCCGCCGAACCCGGAGATCCACTTGACGTTCCATCCCAGGAACTCTCGACCCCACAGGAGAATGGCGTGCCAGCTCTCCTCGCCGGCCTGAGTGCCTATGAAAAGGGGTTTGGCGTTTGGGTCATTCAACCGGTTGCGCACCCCTTTCCGGGTGAGCACTATTTCCCCGGCCCGGCTGACACTGGCGATGTTCCGGTATTTGGTGATGTCGTACCTGGCAAGCTCGGGAGAGCGAAGCTGCATGTTGATTGGCGAAGTTGAATTCTGGATCAGGAATAGCCCGTTGGGGGCGGCTTTTTCAACGAATATGTTATTGGCAATGGTGCCCGCCCCGCCGCCCTGGTTGCGAATCACCACGCGAGGATTGCCGGGGAGATACCTGGTGAAAAAGGGACCGGCAATACGGGCAAGGGTATCGGTGCCCCCGCCGGCCGAGGATGAGACCAGGATTTCAATGGTCTTCCCCTGAAAGTAGGGAATAGACTGTTTGGGCTCAGGAGGTTTGACGGGAGCCGTGGTGCGCGCCGGCGCCGGGGTTGTTTCTTTTGGTTTCGGTGTTGCTTGCTGTCTGGGGGCTGCGGTTGCACCGGTGGTAGGCGCGGGCGCAGGCGGCGCCGGAGTGGCCGCAGGGGCGCACGAGGCAATTACTACCAGCGTCAGGACTGTCGCCAGCAACAGGAGTTTCATTACACACCGCCTTCTAAAATCAAAATGCAAAATGCCTACAAGCCGGCGAAAATCTCTTTCAGATGGGGAGCGACCTCGTCCTTTTCCATGACAATTTCTTCTTTGTAATTGTCCTGGTACAGGCCCTTGTTGTAGGCCTCGACATCCAGTATTTCGGCCCAGTGCAGGTGGTCTCTCGGCACGTCCAGACGGCGGCTGGCGATGCTGCCTTTGAGCGTCATCACCGTCTGCCCTTCCTTGCTTAGAAGCCAGTTGAGGAATACAACGGCGGCATTGGGGTTCGCCGGCCGGTCCAGGATAGAAACCGACCAGCTTCCGGTGGTATTGTAGGTACCTTCCTTCAGCAGAGGCGTCATTTCCATTGACATGCCCGGGGTCATGACGAATTCCCTGGTTACCGTGTCGGTGCCGACAGCAATGGCGTACTTGCCGCGGGCTACACCCTCAGCTTGAATTCGATGGTCCCTGGTCATAACCGGCTTATTGGCGGCAAAGGCCCTGATGTAGTCCAGTCCGAGCTGCGGATTGGAAAACCAGAAGGTAGAAAGGGCCAGACCTTTGCCTGCCGCCCTGGGGTCGTGGAATATCATCTTGCCCTTGTATTGGGGCTTGGTGAGGTCCCAGAAAGAGGTTATTTCACCCTTCTTGACCATACTGGTGTTGTAAGCCACGTTGGAGTTGGCGCTGGTAGAAAAGGCTATGTTGAGTTCCCCGGCTTTGTCCGAGTAGTCCACTTTGCCTCCCAACCAGTTCTTTCCGTCCAGCACGTCGGGACGAATGACATAGGGCTTTATGGGCTGGAAGTGGTCTCTTATTGAGCTCAATATTGTCGTGGTGCCGCCGATGTAGAGGTCTACGATATATAATCCGGCTCTTCTTTCGGCGCCGAGTTTCCCGGCCGTTTCGCTGCCTTTCATTCCCAGGTAATCGAGAGTAATCCCCGGATGCGCCTTTTCGAAGGTCTCAATGAAAGCCTGACGCACCGCCGCTACCGGAGGGCCGTATACCACCACCTTTCCTTCTTTTCTGGCTTCAGCAACTATCTTTTCCCACCTGGCCTCCGGACCGGCCCTGGCCACCGGCACATCAGTGGGCTTCTGCGTGGCAGCCTGCGGAGGCGCGGCGCCAGGACCGCAGGCGAGCAACACGGCCACCGAAAGCAAAACCGCTAACGATAACATTGTTCTCTTCATTTGCTTCTTCTCCATTGTGCTTTTCTTCTCTATTGTGCTTACTCACAGTAGTCGTACGGCACCTGTCGCCAACTTCAGCTTATGATATCGCATAGGTCCCCGGAGGGTCAACTGCTCTTATAGGACGTAGGGGCGAACCAGAGACCCCGATGCCAATCGGGGTCGGCGGCTCGCCCGCCTCAGTCGCGGGTCTTGCTCGCAAGGCCGCCCGTTCTTGACAGAACCGGCGGGAAACCGTCCTGATATCCATCGCCCGTGACCTGATGTTTGGCCATGCATACTTGTGTCCTGGCAAATCGTAGGGCGAGCCAGCGGCTCGCGGGTACGCCGTGGCGGCGCTCCAACCTGTAACCTGGCTCCTGTTACCTGTTGCCTGTTGCCTGATGCCCCTATCGCCTGTTCAACTTGATAAAGCCCGTCACCGCGGCTGCGAAGGCCTCGGGCTGCTCCCTGAAACAATAATGCCCTGCCCGGTTGAGGATGACCATCTGGGACCGCGGGACATTACCCAGGACCAGGTCCATGGCGGTCTTTCCCACCGGGTCAAAGGGCGCGGTCGGGTCGTTGAATGCCCATACTACCAGGGTTGGCATCTTGATCCCCCCGGACCTGATCCATTGGTGGGTTTCCTCCCTGCGGGCAGCCAGGTCCTCCAGGAATACTCTCTTGACTTCCGGCGTCATTACCGAGCGCCGGTAATTGGCCGAGGTCACAATTTGCGCCATGATGTCCACATAGCTGTCGTTAAGATGTTCACCGCTGAATGAATTCATGGCCATCTTGTGCCGGCATCCGTCCCTGACATTCATCGATTCCGCCTCCCGGTCCCATTGCGCGTATTTGGACTCCGGGCCATTCCTGGCGGCGAGGGTGGCGCTGTCCACGATGACCAGTGTTTGAACGACTTCAGGATGCTCCAGCGCCAGGCGGCAGACCTGGTAACCACCCCGGGAATGCCCTACCAGGTGGACCTTGGCCAGTTTCAAGGTCTGAATAAGGTCGTACAGGTGCCGCACCCCGGCGCCGATGAGGTAATCCTTGGGGTCCTTCGGATTTTCGGTGAAACCGCACCCGATTTTGTCCACGGCCAGGACGTGGAAATTGGCGGCAAAGCCGGGAATGGTCAGGTCCCAGTCGTTGCCGCTGGAACAGGTGCCGAACTGCCCGCCGTGGACCAGTACCAGCGGCTCGCCGGCGCCGTCTTCCAGGTAGCGTGTTTTGATGCCGTTTACGTCAACGTATTTCGTTTGCATGTGTCACAAATGTAGGGGCGAACCAGAGACCCCGATGCCAATCGGGGTCGGCCGTACTACTTCGGTTTCAGCCAGTCCGGGTGCTCGGTCTTCTGGTCGATGCCGGTATTAACCACGTCCAGCATATATTGATAGATAAAGGCCATCCATTCGGCGGGCTTGTTGGGGTCCTTGTTGAAATGCTGGTGCTCGCATCCCCCGGACTTCACCGGCAGGACGATGAGATCGCCGGCCTCCCACTCGTATTTAACGCCGTCAACCTCGGTATAGCCTTCACCGTCAAGCACAAATATGACCAGGCCGCCCTGGTGGACATGCTTCCCGGAGTGGACCCGAATCCGGTTGTGGAAAATGGCCCACCCGGGGACTCCAAGCTTGTCCCAGCTCGTGCGGTGACTGAGGTACTTGAGGAAGCCCTGGCGGTTCTGTTCGAACTGGCGGTCCTTGCCCTTGATCACCACTGCCCCTTCGGCCTTTTGCCGGGCGGCGTCGTTCAGGGCCTTGCGGCCGATATCGTAAAGGGTTTCCCGGGGTTCAGGCTCTTTCTTCTTTTCGAGTGTCTTCTCTACCATTAATTAACACGAATCTTTCTGGAAGGCAAAGGGCGTATCTTTGCATTTTTGACCTGTCATTTTGCATTTTACATTTTAATGTTTGATTTCAAGTGGATGGGACCGGGAACGGGTAAGGTGTCCTCTGGTACTTTTCCGGCCTTACCGGATAGCGATAAATCGGTATTGCCTGGATGCGGGTGCAGATCTTGTCGCCGTCCCAGTTCAGCACCAGGCGCTTCAGCCAGTTGGCATCATCGCGATAGGGGAAGTCGGCCCTGATATTGCAGCCGCGGCTCTCTTCCCTCTGCAAGCTGGCGGTGAAAATGAGTTCGGCGGCCTGGATGTAGTTCTTTGCCTTGTGTGCTTTAACCAGGTCCTTTACGTCATTAGCCTTGACCGGCTTGTCCTTCAGACCGGCGATGGTCTTCAGCAATGCCTGAAGCCCATCCTTCGTCCGGAAAAGCGAGACAAAAGCGGGGCTGAGCTCCTTCTGCAGTCCGTACCAGGCATCGTCGGGGCTTTTACCGCCGGTGGCAGACAATGGTCTCTGGCCCTCCAGGGTCAAATGCCGCACCTGGTCCTCATCAATTTTGGACCGGACCTCGCGGGAGAAACGGGCGGCGTACTCACCGGCAATGTAGCCGCCGACGCAGCAGTCTGCCAGGTTCATGCCACCGACGGAATAGGTGCCGTGGGCCGGGTAGCCGCCGGCTTCGCCTGCGGCGTAGAGTCCGGGGACCGTTGCCTCGCCAAAAAGGGAGTGCTTTACGCCGCCGCTCAAGTAATAGATAAAGCCGGCTGTAATATTCAGCTCTGCCATTTCATGGCGGAAATCAAATCCGTCGCGCGCCAGGAGCTGGAGCCTTTGAGCCACCGCCGGCAGGCTGTGCAGCTTTTCCATGTCCTGTGGCTCCAGGTGGGTCAGGTCCATGTAGGTCGGCCCCCGGCCCTCGAGGCGCTCGATGACCATGGCCAGGCCCAGGGACTGCCGCCGCGACCGCTCCTGCAACTGGGGTTCGTACCGTCCCATGAACCGTTCGCCTCGGCCGTTGCGCAGTATCATGCCCATGCGCTGGAAGCTATTAAGGTGTACGCCAACACTCTTCTTGCCGAAGGCCATCCGGTCAAAGCAATGGGCGAATTCCAGCCCGGTAAGCTCCGCCCCGGCGAAAAAGGCCTGGCAAATACCGTCGCTGGAAAGGTCGAGGTGTCCCGATCCGCCGGTGGCCATAACGGTGGCCGCGGCCTCGATGACTACCGGCTCGCCGGTGCGGGAATTGAAACCGGCCGCTCCGGTGACCCTTTCCCTGGTGGGGTAGCAGCCATCGGATGTCAGCAGGTGGGTGATCATCGTCCTGTCCTGGAGGACGACACCCTTGACCTGAAGGGCTCGCCGGAAACAGGCCATCATCTGCAGGCTATCGACCGTGGCCAGCCGGGTTACCTGGTGGGCCAGGCCGACGCTTCGAACCAGTTTTCCCCCACCATCCTTTTCGAACTCCACCCCCAGCCGTTCCATGTCCCTGAGGCGGGCTTCCTGTTGCTCCAGGATGAGGTCGACCCAGTCCTGGTCGCTCATCAGTTCGCCCCGCACCACGATCTCTTTTCGCCACTGGTCCAGATCGTCATCGTTGAGCGGACACAGGATGTTGGCGCCGGACCAGGCGCTCTGGCCGGCCCGGCCGGTCTTGCCCTTTTCCGCCAGGATGACTTTTCCGGCGAGGTCTCCGGCCCGCAGCGCCGCCCAGGCGCCGGCCAGTCCGCCGCCGATAACCAGGACGTCACATTTTAGTCTTTGCAAGGTTCGTAGTCTCGTCTTTTCTCACTCAGCAAGTTTCCTCTCCCCTTGCGGGAGAGGACTAAGGTCCCTCACCCTGGCCCTCTCCCGTCAAGGGAGAGGGAAATCAGTCTTCGTCTTTCTTGCTATCAAACCTCACTACCAGGTCCTTGATGAGCGGAAAGCTGGCCGCCGGCTCGATGAGCATTTCCCTGGTTGCCGGAGTCTCGCAGGACATCACCTGTTTGTTGTTGACCCGTACCACGCAGGCGTTGCACACCGTCTTGAAGCGGCATGATTCCCTGAATGATAGTCCGCCGTCAAGGTTCTCGTAAATATACCTGATAGTGTCCAGCACCATCAAGTCCTTCCAGCCTTCGGGCGGCACCCGGTATGTCTCATACCTGGCTTCTTTGTCAACGGTCGGGTCGAACCTGAAGATAGTTACCCTGGCGTGTTCGTCCATGGTCCTACTCCGGGGCCTTTCCTTCGGCCGGCTGCATGCGATGCATTACCGGTTTCTCGGTCCTGAATACATTTTTGCCGTCAGACCTCCGGACAACAATGTTCTTTAACCAGTCTTTGTTGTTAACCTCAAGATAATCGGTGCGATAATGCGCCCGCCGGCTTTCCTGTCTCATCAGGGCTGAAGAGGCGGAGATCTCTGCCAGGGTGACCATGTTCTGTACTTCCAGCGCATCCACCAGGCCGACGTTAAATATCCTGGACTGGCCCGGGACAAAGAGACGGGGAAGGTCGTTGTCTTTGATATGCTTGATCTCCTTCAGACCTTCTTCCAGGCCGGTCCCGTTGCGGACCAGGCCACATTTTTCCCACATGATTTCTTTGAGTTTCTTCTTGACCTCGTGTCCCTTGATTCCCTCACGTCGCGAGCAAAGGGTGTCGATCTTATTCTTTTCCGACGCGACCTGCTCGGGGTCCACCGGCAGCCAGTCCAGGTCTTTCGCCCTGGCGGCGGCGGACTCCCCGGCGATCTGGCCCATGGTCAGGCACCAGCATATGGCCGGACCGCCGTCGATCCTTTCGGCGCCGTCCATGCCTGCGGCATTCTCGCCGGCGGCGATCAATCTCGGAAGAATAGTATCACAATTTTCGTCCACCCGGATGCCGCCGATGGTGTAATGGACTGCCGGGCCGACTTCGAAGGCCTGCCTGGTAAGGTCGATACCGAGCCTCCTGACCTTGCGGGCCATGTCCGGCGCCATTTGCCAGATGGCGGGCTCGATCATGTTAATCGGCAGATGGGTCACGCTGAGGAAGGCGCCTCCGGAAGGGCTGCCCCGGTTGGCCTTGTTTTCCAGGTAGATCGCCCTCGAAGTGGGATCTCGCAGCCCCCACCCCTTGCTTTCCGGTATGTATTTGTCCAGGAATTCTTCGCCCCGGGAGTTGTATAGTTTCCCATGCAGGGTATACCGCAAGGAGGCACAGGAGATATGTTCCCATCCCGGGGGACCGTAGGTCTGGTAAGGGAAGAACTGGTGGAACTCCATATCCTGCAACTCGGCGCCGGCATCCAAGGCCAGGGCCAGTCCGTCGCCGGTGGCGCCCGAAGGCATATCGGTATGTTTGAACAGTTGGCCCACGCCGCCCGTGGCCAGGACGGTGACCTTACCCCGGAGCACCTTCATTTGCCCGGTGGCCAGGGATATGCCAACCGCGCCGGCTACTTCCCCGCGCGACATCAATAGTCTGGTCACCAAGAAGTCCTCCAGGGGGACAATGCCCTGGCGCTTGAATTCCGCCTTGAGGGCCTTGCGCCACTGGAGGCCGCCATGCTGCCCGACGGCGCACATGGACCTGGGATATGAAGCGCCCGGCAACTGGAACTGGACGAATTTGCCATCCTTGCTCTTGACAAACAGGGCCCCCCACTGCTCGATTTTCAACGCTTCGGCGCTGGCCATGTTGACCAGCCGTTCCACCAGTTTCTGGTTGTTGAGGTAAGCGCCACCATTGACCACGTCGGCCAGGAAAACATCGGGATTGTCCCGGGGGTCTCCGTGCCCCAGGGGCGCCTGGAGTCCCCAGCCGGCCATCACCGTGGTGCCGCTGCGGCCCATGATTCCCTTGCTTACCGCCAGCACCGAGGCCCCGCGGACATGGGCCTCGATGGCGGCCTTGGCGCCGGCGGCCTCGGTGCCCAGGATCAGTACATCGACCTTCACTTCGTCGAAGGTTTGTTGCTTCATTGCGGCCATTTCTTGTCCATCTTTGTCCTGATTTCCTGGGAAAAGTCCACCACCTCGGGGAACTCTTTCATCCAGCCATAGGGCCGGCATCCGTCCAGGATGGCCCGCGAGCTGGAAAAGGCCTCAGCCGGCTTGCGGAGGGCCGGGTCCAGCGGGCTGCTGCGCACTTCATGAATGATGTCGATGTCTTTAGCCGGTTCGGACCGGGTACATAGCGCCCACATCAGGTCCTTGATGTTCATCACATCGATATCGTCATCAACTACGACAATGTACTTTGGCCCGATGCCGCCGGTGGATGACAGCTCGGAAGCCAGCAGGGCCGCCTGCTTGGCGTGTCCCGCGTATCGCTGTTTGATGGCCAGGGCGATGAGGAAGTTGCGCCATTCGTGGGAGCAAACAGCGGTGACATCGGGGATTCCGGCTTTATCGATCTCGTTGTGGAGCGTGGCGCTGTGCACCAGCATGTGGTACAAAGATGTCTCATTGGGTGGTTTGCCGGGCGGTGAGCCGAGCAAGATCGGGTCGTTGCGGTGATAGATCCTTTCCACCTCCATCACCGGGCTGGGCCGGGAACCGCTGGCATAGTAGCCGGTAAATTCGCCGAAAGGTCCTTCATTTTTGACTTTGCCCGGCCGGCACCATCCAGCAAGCACTATTTCGCCCTCAGCCGGAACGGGCAAGCCGGTCACTTCTTCGGTTATGACCTCCACCGGCTTTCCTTGCATGGCGCCGACGTAGGAGTACTCTGTCCCGCGGGGAAACTGCTGGCCACCGATAATGAAAAACAGCGGGTGGTGGCCCACCGAGATGGCCACCGGGCAGGGCTGATTGCGGGCGTGGTATTTTTCCATGTGAAGGCGGCCGTGCCTTCCCGGGGACATGTAAATGCCGAGGTTCTTCTTATCGTGGACCATAACCCGGTAGGTGCCGAGGTTGACTTCGCCGCTGTCCGGGTCTCTGGTTATGACCACGCCGCCGGTGCAGATGTAGCGGCCGCCATCCTTCTCATGCCACAGGGGCACCGGGAACTTGAGCACATCCAGGTTTCCATCCTCGATGACGTTCTCCAGGATGGGACCGGTCCGGACATGCTTCGGAGCGAACCTTTTCAATCTTGACTCCCACTGCTTGACCCGGGGGCGCAGGAGTTGAAGCAGCTCCTTGTTCGATTTGCCTCGTGGCAGCCCGAGGACCATGGCGATCCGGCTGCCGGTGCGGATGGAGCTGGTCAGCACCCGGTAGCCCGCGGGATATCCCTCCACCTTGTCGAACAGCAGGGCCGGTGCGTCATCCCTGAGCCAGTTACGCGCGGTGAGATAACCTATTTCCAGGTCCCAATCGGCGCCCTCGTAGACCTTCAGCTCGCGGGCTTTTTCGGTTTTCTCCAGAAATTGTCTGAGGTCGGGCATGCTGGTCCTCCCCTTCTAGGTTTAGCTGTCATTCAGTTAAGTCCATCTTGGACCATTCGAGAGCGGGCCATGGGCCCGCGGCTACGGGGTCCGCACCCCGTCAGGCGGTTCGCCTCGGGCAGCGTGCCGCTGCGGCTGGAATCACCTGTTCACTTTGTATGTCGGCGCCGTTTTCTGCCTGAGACGCAGCAAAAAATCCAATATTTCCTGGTCCGACCGGTACTTGGACCGGTCGTAGCCGTCATAATGTACGATCTCATCCAAACTGCGCCGGTACGACTGGGATGGCTCGTAGGCGCGATAACCGACAGGTACAATCACGTAAATGCGGAATATCTCGGGTATTCCGAGCAGGTCTTTCAGTCCCCGCTCCAGGGGCCGTGTTACGCTGGACCACTGGGAACCCAGTCCGAGGGCGGCCGCGGCCAGGTGCATCATCATGGTGGCATTGCCATAGTTCATGTAGAAAGTGGCGCTTTCCCCCGAGGTGAAGTGAGTGTTGAGCATGGTAGCCTGATAGGTCCTGGGGTCACCGCAGACAATGATCAGCACCGGGGCATCCTTGATGTTCTGGCTGTTGCGATTCCTTTCCCCCGGGTGTCTCAACTCCGGCACGCGAGTCCCTTCGGTAACGTACATTCCATGCTTGTACGATTCGATCAGGTCGGCTATCCCGGCCTTCAATTCGGGTTTTTTGACCACTACGAATTCCCACGGCTGCCCGTTAGCGCCGGACATGGCCCACCGGCCGGCTTCGAGAATCTTTTCAATATATTCGTCCGGGATGGGGTCGGTCTTGAAGCGCCTTATGCACCGTCTTTTATGGGCCAGGTCCAGAAAACTATCGATATCCATGTTCTTTCCTTTTGAGGGCGAGCCAACCGCTCGCGACTGCCGCTATTCAACATTGTTCTTTCTGAGGCCGCGGATGAAATCGACGACATCTTCCTCGGACCGGAATTTTGACATGTCATAACGTTCTTGATGGCTGATTTCTTTCAAATCCCGGCGGTCCTGGGAGGAGGGTTTTTCCATGGGGTATCCTAAAGGCATGGCCACAAATATTCGAAACGCCTCGGGAACGCCCAGGAGTTTCTTAAGGGCGGCTTCGGCCAGCATGCCGATGTGGACCGATAGGGCGCCCAGGCCAAGGCTTGCCGCCGCCAGGTGCATGCATTGCACCGCATTGCCGATGTTCATATGGAATATAGTGCCTTCGCTGGGATAGAAATGGGTTGCCAGGACAGTTGCCTGGTAAGTTCTCTGGTCGGCGCAGACGATGACCATTGCCGGCGCCTGCTGAAATTCCGGAGGCCCGGCGACGGCACGCGCGGCCCCGGGGTGCCGGAGGTCCTCGACGCGGCTTTGCTCGATGGTATGTTCCCACACCTGCTGCTCGGTAATAATGGCCGATATCCGGGCGCGTGTTTCCGCCGAGCGGACGACTATGAATTCACACGGCTGCCCGTTGGCGTCGGACATGGCCCACCTGCCGGCATCGAGGATCTTCTCTATCGCAGCGTCCGGCACCGGGGCGGGCTTGAACTTCAGACTGTTTCCGGTACGTTTGGCCAGATTGAGGAAGTGTTCTATTTCCATGTTACACGTCGTCCCGGGTCTGGATCTTCGCCCAGGTGGTTACGGGAACGCCCATGCCCGAATGGGTTACGGCCAGGAAACGCAGCGGCTCGGGGCCAGGGTTCTGGGTGCCGTGCCAGGTGCTGTGGGGAATGAAAACCGCGTCCCCGGTTTTGACCTCGTAACGCTTGTCGCCCACCAGCTCGACGCCTTTTCCCTGTAGATAGAACTTGATGGCCTCTCCGTGGGTGTGATAGGCCCCTTCGGCCGCGCCGGGCATTATTTCCATGCAGGTTAGATGAAAATTGTGGATATTGA
>CAZFEA010000032.1:9206-14583 GCA_964518085.1 uncultured Dehalococcoidia bacterium | reverse complement strand
CATCCCAACGAGTTCTTCGATGGCGCCGTCACTCCCGATGGCAGGAAGGGAGACGGGAACTACCCGCGGACCTGGGACTGGCAAAACCATCCCGTAATACAGGCGCTATATGAAGAACACGGCAAACGCCTCAATTTCCTCGGGGTCATCTTCCAGAGGATTCGCTACCTGACCTACGCCGGAAAAGAGGTAGCTGCCATACGTACCGAGACGTTCGCCAAGATGCTGGGTGCTCAGGCCGCCATCGTAACTCGAATGGTCAGCTCTGGGAACATGTTGATCGACTCCATGCTCACCATCCAAGCTTGTGAACAAGACGGAATTAAGACGGTGTTTGTCACTCCGGAATACGGTGGCAAGGAAGGTGATGAATTACCCCTTTTATTCGGCCTTCCTGAGGCAGATGCCATTATAAGTACAGGCAGTCTGGAAAGAAGACTGGAGTTGCCTGCGCCGGACAAAGTAATTGGCCCCGGCGGTGCCTTCTGTTTGCTCGATCTGGATATCAGTCCCGGAAGGGAAGCTGCAAGCGCAACGGGGCCACTGTCACTGGATGGTCGGTACGACTTCACCGGCGGAATTGATTGGCTTGGCGCCAGCCTGCTGACTTGTTATGAATACTAATTAGTACCTTTGCGCGCTGAGCGAAACGCGTATCCAAAGCTGCACCAAAGTTAGCCATTTGTTCAGTTATTTAACGCAACGAAGTACTAGAGCTTCATTGGGTTCAGTTAACCAGGCCAAGAAAAGACGCATCTAATCTTACGGAGGTATACGGTGATTCCGGTCATCCATTATGTAAACCAGTTCTTTGCCGGCGTTGGTGGCGAAGACAAGGCAGACGTTCCGCTGGGACTGAAAGAAGGGGCGATAGGACCGGGCCGGGCCCTGCAAGGACACTTGCCTAAAGACTTCAGAATAGTCGCTACCCTTTTTTGCGGGGACAGTTACTTCAATGAAAAACGTGACATGGTCCTGCGGCAGATTGTTGACTTGATCAAACCACGGAATCCAAGACTGTTGATAGCGGGGCCGGCCTTCGATGCTGGTCGTTATGGGTTTGCCTGTGCCGAGGTCTGCAACGCGGTGGCCAAAGAGCTGGGCATTCCCTGTCTCGCCGCGATGTATCCGGAGAATCCCGGGGTGGAAGCATATCGAAGTCACAAGAACATGAAGACTTACGTTCTTCCGACCACCGCAAGCGCTGTCGGGATGCAAGAAGCTCTGGGAAAGATCGGACAGTTTGCCGGCAGGTTGCTGTCCGGTGCCGAAATTGGACCGGCTGCCAGGGAAGAGTACATTCCACGTGGCATTCGCGTCTTGGGTGAGGCCGATAGATGCGCGGCGAAACGCGCGGTGGAAATGTTACTGGCGAAGGTAAGCGGACACCCTTTCACTACCGAGTTGTCGCTCGGTAGCCTTGACCCCGTAACGCCAGCGCAGCCTGTGGCCAACCTAAGCCAAGCTTCCATAGCCCTCGTAAGCACCTCGGGAGTTGTACCGTGGGGAAACCCCGATGGCTTCAAAAGACACGCCAACACTCAATGGAAGAAGTACTCTATTGAAAACAGTGATTCTCTGGAAAAAGGAAAATGGGAAGCCATACATGGCGGCTATAGCACGGTCTTCATCAATGAAAACCCAAACTTCGGCAGCCCAGTGGACGCTCTGAGGACACTGGAAAGAGAGGGCGTTTTTGCCAGGCTGCATCCCTTTTACTATGTGACCCCTGGCAACGTGGGTTCGCTGAAGGTAATGCAACGATTGGGCAAAGAGATTGCTGAAGACATTAAGGTGGGAGGAGTAACCGGGGTGGTGCTGGTATCAACCTGAGGCACCTGCACTCGCAGCGGCGCTGCGATCACCAGAGAAATCGAAAAGGCCGGCCTACCGGTCGCTCTTATAACCTCCATGTACGGCCTTAGCCGGCAAATGGGTGTGCCCCGTACCGTCATAGGGGTTAAGATCCCTCACCCGTGCGGGGAGCCCAGCTTGTCCCAAGAACAGGACCTTGATTTGAGGCGAGAGGTTCTTGTCACCGCTCTCAAGGCAATACAAACCCCGGTGGAAAAGCCCGCCGTTTTCCAACCCAAGATAACCGTGGTCATGGCTTAAACCGGACTGCCAGACTAACTTGGCTGGCTTGTCCCAGACGAAGAACGATCAGAGGAGGCAACATGAGAGGAGTCATACTCTCGCTAGCAGTGCTGGGCATCCTGATGGCGACACTGACGGCGTGCTATCAGCCCACAACCTATACCTCGACGCCACCACCCGCTGTGATCAAAGCAACCGATCTTACTAAGAGCGATTGGAATTCTGTTGTGGAAGCTGCCAAGAAAGAAGGCACAGTAGCCGTCTTTGTCTCGCTAATTGGAGAGGCCCAGCCGGTTATCACCAAGACCTTGAAAGAAAAGTACGGCATAAACATTGACTGGTCGGTGGGGAGGGGCGCCGAAAATACGACCAAGCTAAATGCCCAAAGGAACGCTGGCCTTTACGTGGTGGATGCGGGGCTGACAGGCCTGGCCACGTACTTCGGACGGATGAAGGAAATGAAGGTTGATGCTCCGCTCGAACCGCTCTTGATCCTCCCTGAGGTGACCGATGGCAGCAAATGGAGGACGGGCAAGATTCCCCTAGTCCGCGGGGAATCAAATGTGATTACTTTTGCGGCTCAAAGGATGCCGACCATGGCCATCAATACCGATTTGGTCAAAGGGAGTGACATCACTTCCCTGGCGGATGTCCTGAACCCGAAGTGGAAGGGCAAGATAGTTATAAACGATCCTAGCGTCGCCGGGGCTGGAAATAATTGGTTTGACTTCGTGGTGTCGGACGTTTATGGGAAAGAAAAAGGCCTACCATATATGGCCGCGCTCGTGAAACAAGAACCAGTCATCGCGCGGGACCAGCGCCTCATGGCCGAATGGATCGCCCGGGCGAAATATCCCATTGGTCTGGGCGCCTCACCGTCGGAGGTCGACAAGATGGTCCGTGCCGGCGCGCCTATCAAAGCTACAGTTACGAAAGAGGGCGCTCCATTGAGCTCCGGGTCTATGAACCTGGTGGCCATTGACAAGCAGCCTCATCCTAACGCACTGAAGTTCTTTGTCAACTGGATACTCAGCCGGGAAGCCGGCGAGATTATTTCAAAGTATTCGGCGGGCTACGTCTCTGAGCGGACCGATGTTTCTACCGAGGGCATAGATCCCATCTTGATTCCGCAACCTAAGGACGTGCTTCCTAGTGAGCAAGCTCAGATGGAGCAAGTGGCAAATCAGAGGTTAGCCGCAGAGGTGTTCAAAGAGTTGCTTAAGTAAAGGAGCACATAGACATCATGACAGATAGGTCCGATACGCCATTCGAGAAATGGGCGCAGGCTGAAGGGGTTCCGATAGTCCGCGGTTACCACCTGCCCAATGCCTATGAGATAGCTCTCAAGCCGTGGGAGCGGACAGGCGGACTGGCTGCTTTCATAGTCCTGGAAGGCGGCGAGGGCTTCAGCGGCGCCTATGTCTCCGAAATTCCAGCGGGCGTTTCACTCAAGCCAGAGAGGCATCTCTTCGAGGAAAAGATATACATCCTTCAGGGCAAGGGGAAAACCAAGTTCTGGAATGAACATGGACTGGCGCAGACAGTCGCCTGGCAAGAATATGGCCTCTTTTCTCCTCCGCTCAATGTTTGGCACCAGCACTCAAACACAGGAAATCAGCCCGCTAGGTACGTGGCAGTGACCAATGCCCCCTTGATTTTCAACATCTATAGAAACCCGGACTTTATTTTTGGCACCGATTTCATCTTCAGGGACCGATACGACAATGAACCGAATTACTTCGATGGTAAGGGCAAGTTCATAGATAACCCTAGATGGCCATCGTGGCCCACTTGGGCGGGCGGCTACATACTCGACGTGCGCCAGCCTTACCTCACTTCGAGCGCGGAATACGGCAAAGGATATGGTGTTCTCGAGGTGGCACTTTCGGGCAACGGGATGGGGTCCCACCTTGCCCAAATAGAGGTCGGCACCTACAAGAAAGTTCATAGACACGCTGGGGGAGCCCATCTCATTATCGCCGAGGGCACGGGCTACGCTCTCATGTGGCAAGACTGGGACAGAAGGGTCAGAGTGGGTTTTCAGAAGGGAACAGTGTACAGTCCACCAGAAGGGTGGTGGCATACTCATTTCAACACGGGCAGTCAGGTTGTCAAGCAGGTAGCTCTGCGATGCGGAATTCCGGGGATCGGAAAGACCTACCGCAGCAGCCTCGGTATTAAGAAGGGGGGAGACATGCTCGATCACGAGGACGAGGACCCTGCTATCAGGAGTCTTTTTGAGCAGGAATTGAGGAAAAAGACTGGGACAAGTTGGAAGACCTGAGAAACTGGCTGGCTAGAGTTCGGGAAATGGGAGAGCTGGGCACCGTCGATGGCGCCGACTGGGACCAGGAAATCGGCGCCGTGGCACACTGCAATCTCCTGAGAAACAAGCCTTTAAGCCTCCTTTTCGATAATGTAAGAGGTTATCCCACCGGGTACCGGCTCCTCACTTGTACGTTATCTTCCGCCAACAGGGTTGCCGCGACATTGGGCTTGCCTTCCGGGCTTTCGGAACTTGACCTCATTTCCGGGCTGCGTGGCAAATTAGTGGAATGGCGTGCTCGCCTGGACCGATTCCCGCCGGAGACCGTCAGGACCGGGCGCCTGCTGGAAAATGTTCATCAGGGCGCAGACGTTGACCTCATGCAATTTCCGTCGCCGCGGTGGCACGAGCTGGATGGGGGCAGGTATATGGGCACGGCCAACGCGGTGATAACCAGGGACCCTGATACCGGCGTGGTTAATTTTGGCACTTACCGGAATATGGTCCACGATAACAAAACGGCCGGTTTTTACATATCGCCGGGCAAGCACGGGAGGCTTCACCAGGAAAAGTGGCATGCCCTGGGCAAGGCTTGCCCGGTGGCCATTTCGATGGGGCACCACCCGGCCTTTTTTGTTTCGGCCTCCACACAGCTCCCCGCCGGCGCAGAGTACCTGTTCACCGGGGCGGTCTTGCGAGAACCGGTGAAGGTGATAACGGAAGAGGTCACCGGTCTGCCCGTACCCGCGGATAGCGAAATAGTCATCAGCGGCTTTTCCCCGCCAAACCAGACAAGATTGGAAGGTCCTTTCGGTGAGTGGACAGGTTACTACGCCAGCAAGGAAAGCCCGGCCCCCTACATCCAGGTCGAACGCATTTACCACCGTAATAATCCAATTCTTCTGGGATCGCATAACGACATTCCTCCGAGCGACTCGACCTATTATGGAACAGTGATGGCTAGCGCCCAATTATTTACCGAGATGGTGGATGCCGGGATTCCAGATATTGCCG
>CAZFEA010000032.1:0-9106 GCA_964518085.1 uncultured Dehalococcoidia bacterium | reverse complement strand
AACCTCCAGGAGGTCCTTTGGGCCATTTGCACCCGCTCCGACCCGGAAAAAGACATTGATCTCTTGCGCCGGTGCTGGAGTACGCCTTTGGACCCGACGATAAGAAGACCGACCGATGCGTATTTCAATTCGCGGGCCATCCTCGGCGCCTGTAAACCGTTCGAATGGAAGTCCGAGTTTCCCCAGGAAATACGGATTAGCGCGGAATTGCAGAAGAGAGTTAACGAGAAATGGGGGATATGATCAGGAAAACCCATGCAGATTTGATCGAGGGATGGATTCCCTACACCGAAGAGGAAACCAGGGAATATCTCTCACGAGGAATATGGCATAATCTCACCGTGGGCGACATCCTTGATAGAAATGCCCGGAACCGGCCCCACAAACTGGCAATGGCCGACGACTCGGTGGAAGTTACCTGGGAACAACTGCGCCAGCGAGCCGACCGGATCGCTTTGCACCTCAAGAAGCTCGGGATCGGATACGGCGATTTCTTCATTGTCCAGTTGCCCAACGCGGTTGAGTTTTATTACCTGTTCTTTGCCCTGTCGCGCATCGGGGCCATCCCGATCATGTGTCTGCCCAGACACCGGAAGCTGGAGATATCCCATGTCGCCGAATTGCACCGCGCAAAAGGAATAATCGTACCGGCAGAAGAAAAGTTCGACTACGTGCAAATGGTAAATGAGATACAATCGTCGTTCAGCCATTTGAGAGTCCTGGTTACGGTTGGACACGCGAGCGGGCCCGGGTGGCTCTCTTTGTCGTCTTTGCTTGAGGACGAAATGGAGAGGGACTATCCGGAGAATTACCTGGAGCAATTCAAGCCCGACCCGAATGACATATGCGTGGAACAAATCACCAGCGGGACCACCGGGCTTCCCAAAGGTGTCCCGGCCACTCATAACTACCATATTGGCATGTGGGGAAGCTACGCCGGCACGATAGGGTATACGGATAATTCCGTGGCCCTGCTGTCGACTCCCGTTGGCCATACATTTTCCCTGCTGGCGATAGCCGGCCCCATGTTTTTTAGAGGCGGGACTACCATCATAACCAGGTTCGCCACCCCCGAAGATAGTTTCCGGCTGATTGAAAAACACAAAATTACCCATGTGCAATTGATTCCGGTGCTGGTCATAGCGTGGATCGAGGCCGACGAAGCCCGGAAGAAATACGATCTCAGCTCGCTGAAACTCATCGGGCACGGGGCCCAGATGGCCAAGCCTGAGAATGTCAGGTGGTGTTTCGACAAACTCGGCGTCAACTCCATACACGGTTTCGGCATGACCGAAGGAAATCTCATTAATACCCGTTGGGACAGTCCCAGGGAGGCGGTGTTGTACACAGTGGGCGAACCCATCATCAACGATGACTGCGTGAAAATAAGAATCGTCAATGACAGAAATCAGGCTGTCCCCCACGGAGAGATCGGCGAACTGGCGATAAAAGGCCCCATGACTTTCAAAGGTTACCTGCGTAATCCGGAAGAAAATAGCCGGGCCTTTGACCGGGACGGGTTCTTTCACACCGGCGACCTGGTGTCGCGCCGGCCCGATGGCCGTTACCGGATCGAGGGCCGCAAGAAGGACATGATAATACGCGGGGGTGAGAACATCTACCCGGAACCCATTGAAAACCTGTTGATGAAGCATCCCAAAGTGGTATACGCGGCCGCAATTGGCATGCCCGATAGCCGGTTGGGCGAACGGCTATGCGCCTTCGTCCAGGTTGCCAGGGGGCAAACATTCAGTTTTGAAGAAATGAAACGCCACCTGACCGAACAGGGAGTGGCGGTTTTTCAATGGCCGGAGCGGCTGGAAATAGTATCTGCCTGGCCCCTGACATCGGCTAACAAGATCAACAGGAGATTCTTGCGGGCGCATATCACTGCCAGGCTCTTCCAGGAAGGCAAAATAGCCGGGGAACTCGGCAACGCATACCTCAAAGGGGACAAACTGACCCTGGATGATATACTATCCGGCAAGGTCAGCATCGACTTCAGCGGCGCAAACACATAAAGCTAAATGACCAGTACCTCAGGCGTCGCTGTCTGAGGGACATCGTACGATGATAGAAAAGAGAGGGCAGAAATGGAAATTGACGACCTGCTGAGGCTTATCCGAACAAGAAGAAGCATACGGCGGTTCAAACCCGACCCCGTCCCGGACGCGGATATTGAAAAAATAGTCGAAGCCGCGCGGTGGGCGATGTCCGGAGCCAACGGGCAGCCATGGGAGTTCATCGTCGTTAAAGATCCAAAGATCAGGAAGAAGATCGTTGCGCTGCTTTTGGAGCAGTGGAAAGGAATCTATTCCATCGAGAGCACCAGGGCCGAGGAATTCAGGCACCCGGGATTTATCGACCCGCCGAAAGAGCTGCCAGGTTTTAAAGACGCACCGGTGATCATTGTCATAGTGGGCGACCCGCGGACGTTCCAGGCAACAGTACTGGCGACCCATTTTTTTGCCGGGGATGGCAACACTTTTCATAAGAACCTGGCAAACGCCACCCAGCTCATCCACCTGGCCGCGGCGGCGCTGGGACTGGGTTCGCAATGGGTGAGCATCACTACCCAGATCGAGGGAAAGCTGAAGGCGGTCCTCGGCGTCCCGGACCTGTTCACTATCCAAACGATAGTGCCCGTAGGCTATCCGGCTTACCGGCCCCCGGCGCCATACCGCAGAAAGCTCACAGAGATCACGCATTTCGACAAATACGACAAGTCAAAATTCAGGACAGATGACCAGGTGAAGGACTACATCAGGCTCTTGAGGCAACGCACCAGGCGCGGTTACGAGGCGGGCTTCTGGGCACAGGAGGAGGGGGATGAATCGCTATAGGGTTGGCATTGATACCGGAGGAACTTTCAATGACTTCGTTGTCTTTAATGAAAGCACCAGGGAATTCAATGTTTTCAAGCTGCCTTCAACACCCGGAGACCCTTCGCGGGCGGTGAAAGAGGGAATACAGGAGCTTTTTACGACGGGTGTACTCCCGGAACACATTAGCTTCCTTTCCCATGGAACGACTGTGGGCACCAATGCCCTCCTGGAAGACAAAGGCGCCAAAGTGGGGGTGTTATTGACCGAAGGTTTTCGGGGAATCAACGATATCGACCAGAGCACGGCCGCGGGCGCGGCAATGTACGATGTGTATTACCCGATGCAGAAATCTCTGTTGCCGCCAAGGATGTGCCAGCAAATACGCGAGCGTATTGATTATAAAGGCAACGTGCTTACCTCTCTCGACAAGGCACAGGCCCGCTCAGCCATCAAAAGAATAACCGAGCACCAGGAAATTGAGTCCCTTGCGGTTTGCTTGTTATTCTCGTTTATGAACCCCGGCCATGAGCGGGAAATAGCGATGCTGGTCAAAGAGATGTATCCCGGCCTCCCGGTCTCTCTATCGTCCGAAGTGCTTCCGCAAATTCGAGAGTACCAGAGATTGTGCACCACCCTGGTCCAGGCGATGATGTTACCGGTGCTCAGCAAATATCTCAAGAGCCTGGACGAGTTCTGCGTCGCCTGCGGCATTACCACCGGACAAAGGTACGTAATGCAGTGCAATGGGGGGGTGACTACTTTTGCCATGGGCCCGGCAAAAGCCGTCTCATCGTGCTTATCCGGACCGGCAGCCGGTGTTATTGCCGGAGCCCAAATCGCGTCCCAGGCCGGGTTTAGCAATGTAATAACCCTGGACATGGGTGGCACCAGTTGTGACATATCCCTGGTGGAACGGGGACAAGCGCAGATCAGCAGTAAAGGAAAGGTGGGGAGGTGGGACATCTTTATTCCCATGGTGGACATTCATACCATAGGCGCCGGGGGCGGCACCATCGCCTGGCGTGACAAGATGGGTAACTTCAGAGTAGGACCGCAGAGCGCCGGCGCCGACCCTGGGCCTGCCTGCTACGACAAGGGGGGCGAGGAACCAACCGTTACCGACGCCAATATCGTCCTCGGCCACCTCGACCCCGACTACTTCCTCGGCGGAAGAATCAAGCTGGACAAACACAAAGCTGAAGAGGCGGTAGCCCGGAAGATAGCCAGACCTCTGGGACTCGGCCTGCTTGAGGCCGCGCAGGGAATCCTGAATATTATCAATACCAACATGGAGCAGGGCATCAAAGTAGTGTCCATGGAAAAAGGCTACGACCTGAGGGATTTTGTGCTGGTGGCCTTCGGAGGCTGCGGGCCGGTACATGCCGGCATGCTCGCTGCCGAACTCGACATACCCCAGGTCTTAATTCCACCAGCGCCCGGCCTCACTGCGGCCATGGGACTTCTGATGGCCGATGTGAAGCATGACTACGTGCAGTCCAGGCTGGCCCCGTTAGCGACCGTTGACGTGACCGAAATCAACACATTGCTTCACGAGCTGGCCCGAAAGGCGGTTGCCGATCTAGAGAACGAAGGCTTTTCGGAAACCAGTATTCTCCTGGCATACTACCTGGACTTGCGCTATTCCGGCCAGGGCTATGAGCTAACGATTCCTGCGCCCGGCCCGGAACTGACCAAAGCGGACTTGCAGAGTATGCGTTCCTTGTTCGACCAGTACCATGAGAAGCTGTTCGGGCATAAGGCTGAAAGGGCGCCCGTGGAGCTGGTCAATGGACGGGTGGTGTCGCGGGTAGGAATTCCAACCCTGCGAATTCCCGGGCGGGGAGCGCCGGCACATACCGTGGACAAAGCCAGAGTGGGCCAAAGATATGTTTGCTTCGACGGGTGCGACAAGGTGCTGTGTAGTGTTCTTGATCGCGAGCTTCTGGGTCCCGGTCACACTATTGCCGGTCCGGCCATAATCGCCCAGATGGATTCCACTACGGTGGTCTACCCCGGTCAGGTGGCAAGGGTCGATGATTATGCCAATATCATCATTTCGGTAAGGAAGGTGATAAACGGTGAATAAGGTAAACCCGATCACTTTACAGATCATCAGCAGCAGCCTGGCCGGAATCGTAGACGAGATGCAGGCGTCACTATTCAGGACCGGCTACTCTACCGCCATAAGGGAGTCCCAGGATGCTTCGTGCGCTATTCTGGACCGGACCGGGCGACTGGTGGGCCAGCATGTCGCCGTCTATTTTCATATCGGTAGTTTTCCGGCCTGCGTCGAGGAACTCCTCAGGCGCTATCCCGATAATATAGCCGAAGGCGATGCCTTCATCGTCAATCACCCGCATTTCAGCGGCTGCCCCCATGCCCCCGACGTGGCATTGATCACACCGATATTCCACGATGGCGAACTGGTTGGCTTTTCGGGCAACCTGGCCCACAAGCCGGATATTGGCGGCATGGTCCCCGGCAGTGGCTCCGGGCAGGCCAGGGAGATCTTTCAGGAAGGGCTTCATCTGCCGCCTACCAGGATCGTGAGCAAATATCAGCCGATCTTCGAAGTGGAGGATATTATCAAGCACAATAGCCGGACGCCTGACATCCTGATTGGCGATATCAGGGCACAAATAGGCACCAACAGGTTGGGCGAACGCCGGGTAAAGGCCCTCATGGCCAAATATGGCAAAGAAATGGTCCTGGACTGCTTCGAAGAACTCTTTGACCAGTCGGAAAGACGGGTAAAATCGGAGATCGCCAGGTGGAAGGACGGAGTTGCCGAAGTGGAGGCATTCCTGGACAATGACGGCATTCGCCAGGACAAGACCGTGCGGCTTCACCTCCGGGTGACCAAGAAAGCCGATTCGATACACTTCGATTACTCCGGGAGCGACCTCCAGACAGTGGGTCCGGTGAATGTGACTACACCCATGGTGAGGGCCGCGTCATATTATGCCGTCATAGCAGCCACCGACCCGATGCTACCTAACAATTCTGGCCTCTATCGGGCCATCTCCGTCGAAGCGGGCATGGGAAGGGTTACCAGTCCGGCCAGCACTGCGCCGGTCAATTGCTACAATGCCACCTTGAGACAGGTGGTCCACCTGGCTGTATTCGGCGTACTGAAAATCGCAGGCAAGCCGTCCATTGCCGAGGGCGGCACCCCGGTATGTATCGTCATTGGCGGGCGCGATACTAAGACGGGCAGTTCCTACGTTCATTACGAAATACTGCGCGCCGGCGCCGGCGCCGCAGAAGGGGATGACGGTGGTTTCACTACCAGCATCAGGTACGCCACCACCGCCATAACCCTGGCCAATATCGAGATCCTGGAGTCCGAGTTCGACATCCGTTTGCTGCGCTTCGAGCTGATACCCGATTCCGGCGGCGCCGGGAAATTCAGGGGGGGACCGGGATACGTAAGGGAATATCTAATTCTCGATAAGGAAGCCAGATTCAGCAGCCGGCAGGACAAGTATGTTGTGGCGCCACAGGGCAGGGATGGTGGACTCGACGGCAGGCGCGGGGCCACGATTATAAACCCCGGCACAGAAAAAGAAAGGCGTCTCCAGGCCCGGATCGGCGATGTGTTGCTCCTGCCTGGCGACACAGTCAGGTTAGAGGTGAATGGCGGCGGCGGCCTTGGCAATCCCAAAGAACGCGACCGGAGCAAAGTGCGAGCTGACCTGATTGACGGCTACATTTCCGAAGAATGCGCCCGGAAGGTCTACGGTCTCTCTCTGGCGGAAATACAGAACGGGAGGAAAGACCTTGCGACTGCCTCCATTTGAATATCTCGTCCCCGACTCGCTGGAAGAGGCCTGCACCCAGCTTGCCCAATGCGGGACCGAAGCCAGGTTAGTTGCCGGAGGCAGCGACCTCCTGGTCCGGATGAGACAAAGACTTACCACACCCCGAAAATTGATTTCCCTCAGGCGCATAGCGGAACTGGACGGCGTCAGGGACGGCGGCAACTGCCTCAGGATCGGCGCCCTTACCCGGTTGCACGACATCGAGGTCTCCACATCCATCAGGGAGAAGTATCCGGCGCTGTCCAGAGCCGCCGGCAAGGTAGCCTCCTATCAGATCAGAAGTCTTGCCACCATCGGGGGGAATATCTGTCTGGACACAAGGTGCTGGTACTATAACCAATCGGCCTGGTGGAGGCAGTCCCGGTCACCATGTTTCAAGATGGGCGGCGATAGTTGCCATGTGCTGAAAAATGCTGACCGTTGCTATGCATTGTTCTCGGCAGACATGGCGCCGGCGTTGATCGCCATGGCCGCCCAAATAAGGCTTGCCAGCTCGTTCGGTGAACGGACAATGGCGTTGCAGTCTCTTTATTCCGGTGTTGGGGAACCCCACCTTGCCCTTAAACCTGAGGAGATAATTGCCCAGATTGAAATTCCGGATCGGCCGCTGAATTCCGCACTGGAATATGTTAAATTCAGCCTGAGCAAAGAGGTTGACTTCCCGCTGGTAGGGGTAGCCGTTTCCCTGCAACTACGAAATGGAGACTGTTCTGACGCCAGGATTGTTATTAGCAGCGCGTCCTCCGGCCCGGTCAACGCCGTCAAAGCCGGCCACGCAATTCAGGGCAAACCTGGGAGAGACTGGTCGTTACCCGAAGTTGCCGAGGCTGCAACCAGAGAAATAGGTCCTATCGTTCACATCGGCGCAACTCCTGATTACCGGAGGCAGATGGCCAGGTCCATCGTGGAGCAGGCTATCAGGGAAGCCATAAAAAGCGCGGAAGCCGCAAACCGGGGGTGAAACCTTTTGAAACAAATTATCGAACTCAACGTAAATGGTGAGCCGCAGGAGGTTATGGTCGAGCCCAGAAACACTTTGCTCGAGGTCCTCAGGGAAAAGTTCGGCCTCACGGGGACAAAAAGGGGATGCGACACCGGCGACTGCGGTTCTTGCACCGTCATGCTGGATGGCAGGCCCGTTTTGTCCTGTCTGATCCTGGCTGTAGACGCGACAGGAAAGAGCGTTATCACCATTGAAGGATTGGCAAGGGGAGGTAGACTCCACCCCGTTCAGCAGGCCTTTATTGATCACGGCGCCATCGAGTGCGGATTTTGTATCCCGGGAATGATACTCACGGCCAAGGCATTATTGGATGAGAATCCCAATCCGTCGGAAGTGGACATTCGACGAAGCCTGGCGGGCAATCTTTGCCGGTGTACCGGATACGCCAAGATTGTAGAGGCCGTACTGGCTGCGTCGGGGCAAAGGTATTTGACAACAAAGGCCAAGACTTAGGAAAACGCATCTGGCGGTAATGCCGGTTGGCAACTGCGATCTCATCAGTGAAATCAAACGCGGGAAGGCTTTCCAAATGCATGACTTGAGGGACTGGATCGCGAAGATAGAGGGAGTGGGCGGACTGGTCAGGATTGACGGTGCCGATTGGAATGGTGAAATCGGGTGTCTCGCCGATCTCAATTTGAAATCCAGAAGACCTTCGGCGTTACTTTTCGACAATATCAAGGAGTACGCTGCGGGCAACAGGTTGCTCTCCGGTTCGCTCTCGACCGCCAACCATGTTGCAGTGACGTTCAGGCTGCCCACAGGCCTCTCTAATCTAGAACTTCTCCATATCCTCCGCCGGAAGCTGCCCGAATGGAACCGCGGGATGGACGAATTCCAGCCTCGCAAGGTGAGAACAGGACGTGTACTGGAGAACATACACACAGGTAACGACGTTAACCTTTTGGAGTTCCCCTCACCCAAATGGCATGAGCTAGACGGAGGAAGGTATATTGGGACTGGCGATGCCGTGGTCACGAGCGACCCTGAAACTGGTGAAATTAATCTGGGGACCTATAGGATCATGGTTCACGACCCAAAAACCACCGGTCTTTATATCTCGCCAGGAAGGCATGGAGGCATCCATCGCGAAAGATGGCACGCCGCGGGCAAAAGCTGCCCCGTGGCAGTGTCTTTTGGTCATCACCCGCTTGTTTTTGCCGTTGGCTGTGTAGCCCTTCCCCCTGGTAAAGAATACCCCTTCGTGGGAGCCGTCATGGGTGAACCAATGGAGGTGATTGAGGAGGAAATTACTGGTCTTCCTATTCCTGCTGACAGCGAAATCGTCGTCGCTGGCTTCTGCCCTCCAGATAAGGCGAAAAACGAAGGCCCTTTCGGTGAATGGACCGGGTATTATGCCAGCAAGGAGAGAACGGCGCCCATAATCGACGTTAAGCGCATTTATCATCGAAACAACCCTATCATCCTGGGCTCACATAACGCCATACCTCCCAGCG
>CAZFEA010000031.1:9321-14585 GCA_964518085.1 uncultured Dehalococcoidia bacterium | reverse complement strand
AGGGGGAGGTAAACTGGGTCTCCTCGCGATGATAGGCCATTTTCATCCTTGATGGCGCCCCCTGGCAAGGGGGCATGGCTGATTGTTACGTTGTCCGGCTATCTGAGCTTTGCGCCGCATCCGGCGCAGAAGTTTTCGTTGCCCTCTTGCCGTTGCCCGCACTGGGGACAAAAGCGTTTTGGGCTGGCCGGCTGCGCCGGCCGGTTCTGCTGGGCAGGCTGTGGGCGCTGGCTTTGAGGCGCAGGCTGTGGTGGCCGGCTCCGAGGCCCGGCAGGGGCAGGCGGCACCTGTGGGCCACGCTGGGCCGACCGGTTGTGCCGGGCCTGTTGGGACTGGTGACCAGAGCGCGCCTCGGCAAATCTGCGCTGCTGCCGGGTCGTGGTGGCGCGTCTCCGTGACCGGGCCATAAAAGTGAACCCAAACAGGGCAACAAAGGCTATTGCCGCCACGACACCGATTACAATCAATGGCCCCTTTGATGACCCGGCAGAAGAAGAACCCGTGCCTGCTCCCTGGAGCACGGGGTCCTTGACCGACGGGTTAGGGTCGGTCTTGGTATAGGAAATGTCAAAACTCAGCGGGCTATTTGGCGGGACGTCACGAAAATCATAGTTAAATACCGTCATCCGGTCGCTGTCCGTAGTCCTGGAAATCTCCTGAGGCGTTGCTTTGAAATTGCTCGAGGTCAGCGGTTGCTGGAGCATCACCCGGAGATCGCTGATGGGATACAGCGAGCGGAATTGAAAGGCGATCTTCTTGTCCGGTTCAATGGCTACAACAGGGTCATAATATTCCATCCGGAATGTGTTGCTGGTGAGGTTGTAAGATATCTCATCCCACCCCGGCACGCCGGACGGCTTCCGGTTGGGCGGGCCACCGCTATATCGACCCTGGGCATCCTTGGAGCCTGCAGAAAACATCTCGGCTGCGGCCGGGACCAGGAACCTCACCGTGGCCGGGGCGCTGGCGCCGACAATCTGTCCCTCGAGCATCACCAGGAGCCTGGGATCATCATACTCAGGGTTAACCCAAAGACGGACATTCTGAAAACCGGTGGGTTCCGCTATCACCTGGGCCACGGCGACGACGGGGAAAACGGAGACAAAGAAAATGGCAGAAACGAGTGCCAGTAACAGATGAACTTTACTATGCTTCATAGCTAGAATTGTACGGGAGCGCGGGGAAAAAAGCAAAACGGGGAAGACGGGGACGTTAGACAGTAGCGGCACGTTGCACGTGCCCCTGTTACCTGTTACCTGATACCTGTTACCTGTTACCCGTTGCCTGATACCATTTTCGCTGTTGGGCCAACCTCGAGTGTCGTGGCGGGCGAGCCGCCCCCACCCAACACACGCCGCCGCTCCCTGGCTCGCCCCTACGTCATTTCGCCCCCACTTCCACCAACCGGCCTTCTCCGGTTACCGCTGCCGGCGCAATCGGTTCGGTGAAGGCTGCCTCAAGGGACGCCCCATCCAGTGTTTCTCCAACCAGGAGCTTCTGAGCGATATGGTTCAACCGGGCCCGGTTCTCCCTCAAAATCGTCCTGGCGGTCTCATGGGCAGCCTCCATGATCTGGCGTATTTCTTCATCAATGAGCCGGGCGGTGAACTCGCTGTAGTCCTTCCTCTCTGTCCCGTAGGCCACTAGTTCCCCGCCAAAGGTCCTCAGACCCAGCTTCTGACCCATGCCAAACTCGGTTACCATTTTTCGCGCCAGGGCGGTGGCCTGCTTGATATCGCTGTGCGGACCGGTAGAAACCTCTTTGAACATCATCTCTTCGGCGCCGTGGCCCGCCAGCAAAGTTGCCAGGGTATCCCTGAACTTGGCTGCGGTCAGGAAATACCGGTCTTCGGTTAGCAACCTGGTATAGCCTCCCATGGAACCACGGGCTACGATGGAAATCTTGTGCACCGGGTCCACATTTGGAAGCATATGGGCCACCAGGGCGTGACCGGCCTCGTGATAAGCTGTGGTCTCTTTGTCTTTAGGATTGATCTTCAGACTTCTGCGCTCAGGACCGGCAATTACCCGGTCTATAGCCTCTTCAACATGTTTCATCTCTATGGTGGACTTGTCCTGCCGCACTGCCAGGATGGCCGCCTCGTTCATCAGGTTCGCCAGGTCAGCGCCGCTGAAACCGTGCGTCTCCTTGGCTACTACCCCCAGGTCGACAGTTTTGTCTACGGCCTTGCCCCGGGCATGTATTTGCAGGATGGCCAGGCGTCCGTTGGTATCGGGAAGGTCCAGCGCTACCCGCCGGTCGAACCTCCCGGGGCGAAGCAAAGCGGGGTCAAGCACATCCGGCCGGTTGGTGGCCGCCAGCACTACCACGCCCACGTTAGGGTCAAAGCCATCCATTTCGACCAGAATCTGGTTGAGGGTCTGCTCGCGCTCTTCGTGACTTCCGGGCATGCCGCCGCTGCGGAGCCTGCCCACAGCATCAATTTCATCGACAAAAATAATGCACGGGGCATTCCTTTTGGCTTCCTCAAACATGTCCCGGACCCTGGCCGCACCCACCCCCACAAATAGCTCCACGAACTCACTGCCGCTGACCGAGAAAAACGGCACTTCGGCCTCGCCGGCCACCGCTCTGGCCAGCAAGGTTTTCCCCGTTCCCGGCGGTCCGACAAGCAGGATTCCCTTGGGAATTCGGGCGCCGATGGCCTGGAATTTCCACCGGTTCTTCAGGAACTGGACCACCTCCATGAGGTCCTGCTTGGCTTCTTCGCTGCCGGCAATATCGGAGAAGGTCAACCTCGGCCTGTCGGCTGAGGCCAGGCGGGCGCGGCTGCGGGCAAAGGTCAGCGCCCGGTCCTGGACGCCGCGGTTGGAAAAGGCGAAGAAAAGTATGGCAATGAGAAAGAGCAACGGCAGGAAGATCAGCAGGGTGCTTCCGATACCGGGAGAAACGGCGTTGGTCGAGTAATCTCGAGGAAGCTCGAACCCCAGGCGCTGCAAATCGGCCACATTCAGCGAGTCTATGTTGGCCACCAGCTCCGTCCCCTCCTTGACCTCCACCTCGTTTCCACGGACGTCATTCAGCTTGATGGTCTCACCGGTGACGGCCGCCACCATTATCATCCTGCCGCCATCGTGGTCCACCTGCACCTTGCGCAGGTTCTGAGTCTTCGAAAGGGCCACCGCCTGGCTGAGGCTGATTTCCGGAGCCGAAGAAACGCCCAAGCAGCCTCCTAGCGCCAGGGTCAACAGGCCGGCGAATACCCCTGTTTGCCCCAATCGCCGAAAGAGGCGACCGAATATTCTTAGAAGTGTCATTCTCTTCAGACCGGGTAGAACACCATGTCTCACAGGCAGGGCCGCCTGTGGTACCGGTATTCTTCCGCAGTCTGAAGATATGTTAGCCGGGAAACGTTACGCGGGCATAAAATAGAAAGGCGAAATATTACGTTTTCATGAAATCTACTGGCGCCTCACAATCTTGAACTGGGCATTATCGATCCCGTGCTGCTCGTTCCATACCGTGGCGGTCAGGGCCTGGCCGTTGATGCCCGCTGCTTCGTCGGAAGCCAGCCAGACGATGGCCTCACGGATGACGGATGGCTTCAGGATCACCGGCATGCTGGTGTGTGATTCAGCCAGCACCGGCGGGGTGGCCATCAGGCCTCCCGGCGCCAGGGTATTGCACCGGATGTTGAAAGCAGCCAGTTCCAGGGCCAGCACCTGTGTCAGGCCTTCGAGGCCAAATTTTGAAGCTGTGTAGGCGCTGAACGTGGCCAGTCCCTTCTTACCCATGCCGGAAGAAATATTTATGATCACGCCGCTCTTTTGCCGTACCATCGCTTCGGCTACCAGCTTTGAACAGATAAAGGCCCCGGTCAAGTTGATCCTAAGCACGTTTTCCCAGTTTTTGACGGTGAGGTCCCTCACGGCGCCCCAACCGGAATGAGACCCGAAGCCGACGCCAGCATTGTTGACCAGGATATCTATCTTGCCAAAATGCCTCAACGCCCGTTCAACCATGGAATGAACGCCACGCTCTCTGGTTATGTCAACACGAAGCGGCAGCGCCCTGGCTTTCAAGCCCCTTACTTCCGCGGCGACCGCCCGGGCGCCGGGCACATTGATATCGGCCAGGACCAGGCTGGCCCCGGCCCCGGCGAAGGCCAGAGCGATTTCCCTGCCCAGCCCCCCGCCGGCCCCGGTTATGATGGCAACCTTGTTATCCAGTTTCACGAGGTTTATTCCTTTCTAGTCATCTGTCATTCTGAGCGTAGCGAAGAATCTTTCGTTATGTCCAGGCAAATCAAAATGCAAGCCTTAATTTAGCCACGAATAAACACGAATAGACACGAATATCTGTTGGCACAAGGACATATAGGCTACCCCTCACCTTAATCCTCTCCCACCAGGGGAGAGGAAATATGTCCTGTTATTTAGGCTTCCAAACAAGGTGGTGTTCGTCCGATCATTCGCGTTCATTCGCGGGTTTCACCGACCCATGTTGCATTTTGACTCTTGATTTTTCGTTCACAGCATGGCGGATAGCAATCTGCCATAACCATTTACCGGCTCGCGCACTTTCAGCGAGCGCAGGATATCCCAGATAGTCACCTGTTCGCCGGTGACGACCGTAGTCTGGAGGTCTTGCTCCAGCATGCTGATGACCGGCATCACGCTCCAGCCGCTGCCGAGCAGATAAATACAGTCGGCGCCGCCGAGTTTCAAGAAAGTCTTCTTGGCGAAGGCGTACACATCGGTATAGTGAATCCCCCCCACTGCCTTGAAATTGAAGGGAATGTCCATTCCTTCCATGGCCAGCACCTGAAAGCCGGCATCGGTCAAATACTTGGCGAATTTGCTGTTCAGGTCTTCCTTGAAATAGGTGATTCCGCAGACCTTCTTGATGGACAGGGCTTTGAAAGCCCTGACCAGGCCGGTGGTGGATATTATCACCGGGATGCCATGCTTTTTCGAAAGCCGGTCGGCCAGCTTATGGTCGGCATCATAACCCAGCAGCATGGGAGGCGGCGCTCCGCCGATGTGTATCAGGTCGACGCCGATATTGGCCAGTTCGTCGACCCGCTGCTCGGCTATTTCCAGTGCCTTGTTGAACTCACCCGCTGTGCCCGTTCTCACGCCTACATAGAGGGGAATGACCCCGATGCCCTCCGGCAGAATCCTGATGGTCTCCTCCAGGGAACCGGTGCGATAGGTGGGCTTCACGAATCCTACAATGCCTCTCCAGGAATGACCCATGGGACTCCTTTCTCTAATAGCGATTAGCAAGTAGCAATTGGCAA
>CAZFEA010000031.1:0-9221 GCA_964518085.1 uncultured Dehalococcoidia bacterium | reverse complement strand
GCTAACCGCTAACTGCTAAACGTCAGGGTTATTTCAGCAATGGAGCGAAGATGTCGCGACCGACCGCCATGAGACCTTCTTTGGCCAGAATGTCCTCCTCATCTTCAAGGATGACCGTCTCGCCCGGCTCCGGTGGCCAGTACCCTTCTTTGGCCACCGCCGGCACATCCAACCGCGAAGACGGTTGCCCAAACCCCCGGGAGAAAACGGTCATGCCCTCTTTGGTGAGCAGCCAGTTAACAAACACCGCGGCAGCGTTGGGATGGGCCATCCGGACCGGTATCGTTATGACCCCCGAGGAGGCCGTGACCGATCCCCCTTCCTTGACCTTCACATAGGCAATGGGCGACCCTATGCCCATGAACTCGGCTACGGGTTCGGCGGAACTGGCCAAACTAAGAGCGTACTTTCCCCGGGCCAGCCCCTCCACCTGGAGCCGCCGGTCCCTGGTTATGGTCGGTCCTTGCTTGACCAGCTCCCGGAGGAACTCCTTCGTCGGCTCAAGCCCCCAGGTCTTGACCAGAAGACCCATGAACGAGTTGGCGCTGCCCGAGATGCTGGGATCGTTCATCACTATCTTGCCCTTCCACTTCGGGTTCAAAACGTCTCGATAAGAGGTCAGTTCGCCCTCCTTGACCATTTCCGTGTTTCTTGCCAGGTAACGGTTATAATAGGCGATCAAAGCGGCCAGGGTGCGGTCCTTGTCGATGAAGGGAGCGCCGCCTCGCCACGCCTTCGGGTCCAGCGCCTCGGGCAGGACAAGAACAGGTGGAATGGGCGCCAGAAGGTTTTCAGGCTTCATGGTAGTGATGAAGGTAGTAGCTCCGGTGACCACCACGTCGGCGGTGTACAGCCCGGCCCGTCTCTCGGTAACCATGCGCTGGGTGAGCTCCAACCCCCGGCTGGCCACCATGAACTCAAGCTCTATCCCATATTTTTCTTTTACCGCCCTGGTCAGGTCCGCCCGGATTTGCCCGCCGATGTTGGTAAACACCACCACACGGCCCTCTTTCTTGCCCGCTTCAACCAGCGCATCCCACTTCTGCTGCCAGGCCTCGCCGCTCTTAATGCCGGCGGGTGTGGGAAAAGCAACGTAATCAGGAGCGGCGGGCGCTGCGGCAGGGCCACATGCCGCAACTAAAGGAAAAATGAATAGCAACCCTGAGACCATCCCTGAGAGTTTCATGGGCTCAACTCCTTTCCAAGACCTGTGCGCGAATAATATCGCTATTGAGCGAAAAAAGCAAAATTGCGCCGTAGCGGCACGCTGCCGCGTGCCTGAGGCAAGGACGGCATGGGTGCGTCGCACTGAGCGCCGCGTTTTCAGCATGGTGGCGGGCCATCACTGGCTACCGGCTGCTTGTCTTTAGTAGATAGGCTTATTATAATGGCACTGCTGGAAACAAAAGGTGGCACTGGTTATCCCCTGGCTACTGACTACTGACTACTGGCTACTCGCTTGATGCTCCAACTGCTGCTTTTTGCCCTGGGCGTAGCGCTGATAGTCAAAGGTAGCGATTATTTTGTCGATGCCAGTGTCACCATTGGCGAAAGGTTCAGGCTGCCGCGGGTGGTCGTCGGGGGCACCCTGGTCAGCGTCGCCACTACTACTCCGGAACTGACCGTCTCCATATTCGCGGGAACAAGCGACGTACCTGGACTGGCCATAGGCAATGCCCTGGGGTCAGTAGCGGTCAACATCGGGCTTATCATGGCCCTGGCGGCAATAATAATGAGGTCCTTTGAGATGTCTCCGGGGGAATTCCGCTGGAGGTCCCAGGCGATGCTCGGTGTAGCCGCTCTCCTTTTCTTGATGACGCTGGACTTGAGGTTACCCCAGTGGCGGGGACTGCTGCTTATCGGTATGGGAATGGCATACCTGTTGGTGGACTATCGCCGGGGGCGCAAGCGGTACGCCACACGTGTCGTAGAAGCCACAGAGCACCTGGGACTCAGGTTCAAGTCGGCACGAATGACGGCTATCTATTTCTTGCTAGGGGCGGCAATGGTAATTTCAGGGAGCCGGTTGCTGGTAACCACGGGGGCCTCCATCGCCGCAGCCATCGGCGTGCCGAACGTCATTATCGGCCTGACCATGGTGGCCCTTGGAACGTCATTGCCGGAACTGGCCACGACTATGGCTTCGGTGAGGAAAAGGGTCTTTGACCTTGCCGCCGGCAATCTCATCGGGGCCAACGCGCTGAATTTGACCCTGGTAATCGGGACCGCGGCCTCGATTTCCCCATTGCAGCTCGCCAGGAGCAATCAGCTCTATGTATTCCCGGCGGTCCTGGTGATGCTAACCGTCTTCTTTTTCCTGGTAAGGAGCAAAAACCGGCTGACGCGGGGACAAGGGTTTGTCATGCTGGGATTATACGTGGCCTTCGTGGCTGGTCTGGCGGTGCTGAACCTGTAACCGGCACTTTGAGGGGCTAGCCAGGGGGCGGCGGTAGCGGCTGGGGCCGGGCGGCTAGCCCGCCCCGGCAAGGCATATCGCCGGGGGAGGCGCGGGTAGCGGTACCACCACCGGGCGGGCGAGCCGCCGAGACCCGATGAACCGGGTCTCTCTGGTTCGCCCCTACGGATGAAGGCACGCAGCAGCGTGCCGCTACGACTGGTGGGTTCGCGCGGCTTCCAACACGTCACCTCACCTCCCTCTGCGCTTAACCCACCCTACTGGAATGAAGCGTCCCTTAAGCCGACCAGGTGCTGGGCGATGAACAGGGCATCGGTAACACTGAGCTGATCCCCGGAATCTCCGTCGGGCCGGACGCTGGCCCCGTTGACCACGTGGGTCTGGTTGTCCCCGTCGCCGGCAGCCCTCAACCCGGCCAGGTATTGAGCAATAAACAGGGCATCGGCGATGTCGATCTTGCCATCAGCTTTTGCGTCGCCGCGTCTGACGGCCATCCCCGGGGGCGCGTCGTAAGCCACATTGCCGCTGTCGTCCTCCATGGCATCGATAGAGAAGTCGATAATTTGAGAGTCTACACTGCTGCCGGTCAGTTTCGGCACGATTTGGGCCAGCACCACCAGGCCCGGGCCGGCGCCGCTGGCCTGGGAGCCTGCCACGATAAGCGCCCCGGCGTCATTGTGGATGTCGCTGCTGGCGCCGGCAAAAGACCCCATGCCGCGGACCGCGACGATTTGAACCCGGTCTGAATCAAAGCTCGCCTGCCCGCTGAACCGTTTTATGGCCTGCGCAGGCGGCATCTCGGCATTGGTCAGGGCATCCCTCACCCTATCCGCCACCACGTTGATCACCGCCCGTCCATCCTGGCCTATGGCCGGCGCCAACCTGACGGCGGCCACTGCCTTTACCGGCAGGACGGTAACCCAGGTCAAGCGTGCCGCGGCCGGGATGGCAGCCCCATCGGCGTCAGCCAGGGTTACTATCGTCACATTGAGCGCCGATCTGCTCACGGTGGTGGCCGTGGCCGTCACCTTCAAATAGGCGACGATCACATCCCCGGTGGGGCCGGGGATTGAGGCGTTGAAAGCATTGAAAAGCACCTGTCCGGCGCCGTTGTCGATGCTGCTGGCCGCCAGGCTGTCGAACGGGGCGTTCCCTCCCGAAACCTCGTCTACCCGTATCACCGCCGGATCAAAGGTCACCTTAAAGTCATATGCGCCGAGGCCCGCCGGCGCGGTAATGTTCTTGATCACCACCGGCAACCTCGCGCTCTTGCCCACCGCCAGCATGGCCGGCCGGACATAGACAACGGCGCCTTTATGCACGGGGGTTGGCCGGGGGGTGGGCGTCGGCGTCGGCGTGACCCCTGGCTTCGGGGTAGGCGTAGGCGTGGGCGTGGGCGGCACCGGCTTCAGGACGATCCCCAGTACGTTCAACAAAGGAGGGCCGCCGTCGATCCCGCTGTGCACCGGACGCCCCCAGACAACGACTACTTTGTCGATAAACGAATCGAAATTCACCGTCTCGCTGCGGAGCGCCAGGACCAGTTTGCCATCCCTGAGCAGGCCGTGACTGCCGTACATGAATGTGGTCGCCTGTAGCTTGACCAACCTTCCGGTGGCTGAAGCCAGCGGTGGTATGGGCGAAAGATGTGGCGTAACCGAAGGCTTCGGGGTATGGGAAGGTTCCGGGGTAGGCGTGGCGGAATTGGGTGAAACAAAGCTGATTATCTCCGCGGCGACAACCTTCCCCCATGCCCGGAGCATAAACAGATATCTCCCCATAGGCACATCGCCAAGGGCATATTCCTTGCTGTAGACCGATGATGCGCCGTCTTTACTACCCTCACCCCATATTCGCACATCGGCGATGAAAGTGTGGCCCATCCTGGACAACGGACCCCAGCCGGCTTCGAAGGTAGTTCCCGGAAGCGCTATGCTGGCCTTGACCCTGGCCTCGGGGGAATCTGCCATTTTTTCCCAGTCGGCGCTTAGCGGCAAAGGGAGAAATGGCTTGCCGGCGTGGGGAGTCGGGGTGGGGGACGGGGACGGGGGCGTCGGCGATAGCGGCAGCGCCGTCGCTATCTCGGACGGGTCGGCGGCCCGGGACGTTCCTGCCGAGAAAAAGGCATTGCCCAGAAGGGCGATAAGAAGAAACAGAGAAAGCACGCTCAGCGCCGGAGCCGGGTTTCTCATTGTTGTCCTCCCCGCAATCATGGGAATCAGGCAAATTATGGCACGCTGCCGCCAGGGTCTGATTGCGCCGCTCCCGCTATTTTAGCAAATCGCAGGAACTTTGCAATGGTACTTTCCGGTGACAAATCCGTAGGGGCGAACCGCCACGACCCGCACATCTTAAATCCCCCTTAGTCCCCCTTTTGCAAAGGGGGAGACGGCGACATGTCCCTCCCCCTTTCGCAAAGAGGGAGACGGCGACATGTCCCTCCCCCTTTCGCAAAGAGGGAGACTAATTCTTGTACAGCGTCTCGAAGATCTTCCCCCAGCCGGTTACCGGTTCCTTGATACCCAGGGATTTCAACCCGGCCCAGGTGGCCACCTGGCGGCTGTGTATCGCCGGAATGCCCAGGTCGGTCTCGATCTTGTCGATGCACCACGGCGGGCACCAGGCGCCGCAGGGCAAATATACCGCCTCAGCCTGGGGGGCGGCGGCAAAGGCCTGTTTGGCCACGCCGTAGGCGGCGCTCCGGGGCAGGGCGTGAATATCCCGGTTGTACAGCTTGTTGAGGCTGGTTACATTGAGCACCTCAAAATCATTGTCCTCCAGGAACTTCCTGGTCTTGGCGTCGGCCTCATGGTTCATGGGAGAAGCAATGGTGATCTTCTTTATGTTGAGGGTGCGCATGGCGTCCACGGCAGCGCTCAGCGACGTGGTGGCCGGGACCCTGGTAAGGCTTTCGACACGTTTGATGATTTCCCGGTCAAAGCCGAAGCCGGAAAATGTGACCAGGGGCGTTCCCTCGACGGAGATGAACTGGGCGCCGGCGATGGCCAGCCTCTTAACGGCATCGTCGAGTTTGGCCAGGGCCTGTTCCACTTCGGCTGCGGTGTGGGCGGTAATTCCCAGGGTCACCACTTTGACTTCGATGCCTTCCGGGACTACCGCATGGAAGTCCACGAAGGAAACAGAGGTAGGAATCGCCGGACTTACCCAGCCTAATGTTCCCCGCCACCCGGTTACGCCATCGGTGACTGCACTGGACATGGTTACCTCCTTATTACTTGCGACGGTCTATTTCTTTTCCCAGGAAGTAGCTCAACACCGTCCTGATGGCGACTATGCCTCCAAGCACCGCCAGTTCCTGGAGGTTTGGCTTAACGATAGTACGAATGATATCGGCAGCGATCAGGAACTCCAGTCCCAGCAGCAAATGAAAACCAATATCGTAACGGACCCTCTCGAAAGCCGCCGGTTTTTCTTCCCCGGTCTTCAAGCGGCGGAACTCGACACGGATAAGGTCGGACAGGCCGGCGATTACCCCATAAACGATTATCAGACCGGCTACGGCCCCGATAGACAGGGTAACATAATCAACAATCTGCTGCATGACCTTGGATACTTTAGCATGATACACAGGCGATAGGCAATAGGCAAAAGGGAAAAGGCAAGAGGGTTCCCACTTCCCACATCCCTTTTGCCCATGACCCGTCCCAACGGTTATAATTGGGTCTTTGTGAAGCAGCGCACTTCAGACAACCACATACCGGAGCCTACATGAAAATATTACAGCAGATAAGCTATGAACCGGCCCGGGTCGCCGGCGGCTATACCGACCGCATACTCAGGGTAGACCTGGGCGCCGGGCAAATTACCGTCCAGGAGCTGCCACCGGACTTCAAGGACAAATACATCGGCGGCCGCGGATACTGCCTCAAGCTGGTCTGGGACAACACTTCCGGGGCCACGCGGTACGATAGTCCGGAAAATATCCTGGTCATGGCCGGCGGCCCGCTGGGCAACGACCCCGGCTTCCCGGGAACGGGCAAATTCATTGTCGGCGCCATTTCCCCCCTGACCGACACCTTTATCGATTCCAATGTGGGCGGACATTTCGGCCCGCTGCTCAAGCTGGCCGGCTTCGATGCCGTGGCCGTTTCGGGCATTTCCGCCCAGGAGGCGGTCATCCTGGTCGATGGCGACGCCCGGACCATCAGCGTTGCCGCGGCCCCCGCCTATGACAAAGAGACCGACGAAGGCTCGCTTTCCTTCGGCGAAAAATTGCTGCGGGACCTTAACTGCGGGGCACTGAACGATACCCTGGCGGCCGTTACCGCGGGCAAAGGCGCCTGCCATGCCCGGTTCGGCATCATCAATAGCCTTTACTATGACCTCAAGCGCAAACGCATCCGCTCCAAACAGGCCGGCAGGGGCGGCACGGGCACGGTAATGCGGGCCAAGGGCCTGCGCGCCATCGCTGTCCGGTCGAGCCTGCCGAAGGGCGCCGGCAACAACCCCGTGGACAGGGCTGCCGTGCGCCAGGTTGGGGCCCAGTTCAAAGACGTCATCTGGAAGTCCGACCCCAAACAGTTCCACCTGGCGGCCTGGGGCACTACCGTTTTGTCTGAATACATGGACAAGTTCCACCTTTTCCCGGTCAATAATTACCAGTACGGCCAGAGTCCCGAGTCGCCCAGACTATTCGCCCAGGTCTTCCTGGACAAATACTTCACCAAGAACATGCCCGATGGCTGCTATTACGGTTGCAACCTGGCCTGCGCCAAGGGCGCGGAAAATGTCGAATTGACCCGCGGCCCCAAAGCGGAGCGGAAGGTTGGCATCGATGGTCCGGAATATGAGACCGTTGGCGCCGTCTGCGCCATGGGCATCTTTGATCCCCAGTTCGTCATGGAATACAACTATTACTGCGATGAATATGGGCTGGACACCATTTCCACCGGGGTAACCATCGCCTTTTTCATGGAGTGTTTCCAGCGGGGATTTCTGACCGCCGGCGATGTCGGCTACGAGCTGAACTTCGGCAATCTCGACGCGGCAAACCGGTTGCTGCATGAAATCGCCGCCGCCAGCGGCTTCGGCAAGGTTGCCGGCCAGGGCGTGGCCAGGGGCAAGAAATGGGTCGCAGAGCGACATGCCTCCCGGAATGGCGCTACCGAAGAGGCTATTGTGGCCGAGCTAAACAAATTCGGCATGGAAGTCAAGGGCCTTGAATTCTCGATGTACGTCAGCAAGGAGTCCCTGGCCCAGCAGGGCGGCTATGGCTTCGCCCTTAAAGGTCCCCAGCACGATGAGGCCTGGCTGATCTTCATCGACCAGGTCCACAAAGAGCTGCCCACCTTCGAAGCCAGGGCCAACGCCCTTAAATGGTTCCCCCTGATCCGGACATGGTTCAACGCTACCGGGCTATGCAAGCTTCCCTGGATCGACGTTCGCAATCCCGAGGCGGCTAACACCGCCGAACCGGCCAAGAACCTGCCCACCCTGGACTACTACGTGCGATATCTCAATGCCACCACCGGAAGCAACAAGACCCTGCAGGATATGCTGGATGACTCGGAAAGGCTGTACATCCTCCAGAAGCTCATCAACCTGAGGCAAGGAAAAGGCACCCGCGCCAGCGACCAGATCCCGCTCAGGGCCATGGCGCCGGCTTTTATCAACGAATACCAGTCCCGGGCGGAATATTACGACGAATGGTTGCGCGCCCAATCAAACGACCAGCTACCTTCCGGCCTCGAGCAGCGACACCAGCTTCTGGTGCAGAAACGAATTGAAGCCTACCAGCAGTTATGCGACATTGTTTACCAGAAGAAGGGGTTTACCCCCGATGGCATACCCACGCGCCAAACAGTGGAAAGGTTCGGCCTCATGGATGACCAGGCCAGGAAACTGCTTGATGACGTCGCCGGAAGATAGAAAACGCAAAAACGGTTCGTGAAACCACGAATGAACACGAATAGACACGAATAATCGTCAACACAAATGGTTATTTCCATTGAATTTCTGGGTCCGCAGCGCAGCGCTACCAACCGCGACGGCATTGAAATGCCGATAACGGAAACAACCACTGTCAAGGATGTCCTTGACTATGTCCGGCGTCGCTATCCTGACCTCGGTCTCGACGATACCACAGCCATCATTACCGTCAACCAGCAAGTAGCCGGGCCTGGTCGTATTCTAAAGCCAGGCGAGACGGTCTGTTTTCTGCCCCTGGTCGGCGGCGGGGAATAACAGGTAGTAACAGGCAATGACGGGTAGCAATAAGGTAATCCTGGTCGTTGACGACAATCCCGGAGACGTCTTCCTGACCAGACGGATCCTTAAAATGACCAGCGTTGTCAATGACCTGGTTGTGGTTGATAACGGCGAGAAAGCCCTCGACTATCTCTTCGGAAAGGGAACGTTCGCCGGCCGTGATACCAGCCAGGCGCCGGTCATGGTCCTTCTTGACCAGAGGATGCCAAAAATTGACGGCATCGAGGTACTGCAACGGCTCCGCGCCGACCCTCACACCAGCACGCTTCCGGTAATGCTCTTCATAACCTCGACAGAGGATGCTGACATGGTGAAGACGGAGATCGGCGGGCCGAATGCCTTTGTCCGCAAACCACTGGAGCCCGGCCAGTTTGTCCAGGCTTTGAAGGAGCTGGGTCTTGCGGGCCTGATCTCGACGGAACCAACACAGGAGATAGGAGATAGGAGATAGAGAAGACAGAAGATAGAAGGGGGGAGAGGCTACTGGCTACTGACTACTGTCTACTGACTACTATCTACCCCGGCACGCGCAGCGTCAGACTGTGTGAAAAATCACCGAGCGGATTCTGGCATTTTC